>CAKMZJ010000069.1 GCA_929200395.1 Candidatus Gorgonimonas eunicellae
AATCTATTTTGTTCTTGTAGATCATTATAAGAATTTATATTAGTTGAATCTGAATTTGAATCTGAATTTGAATCTGAATTTGAATCTGAATTTGAATCTGAATTTAGCAAGTATTCCGTAGAAGTAAGTCTATCTTGAGGTGGTCTATTATTAGTAGTATCATTAAGTTGTTGAGTATTAACAATACCGTTTGGTTCTATATTGATGTTGCTAACTTGGTAATAATATATTGAAGGGTTTTTATAACATTTATTAAATGTATTAGTGTTATTGAAACCTATTTTAAATGTATAATTAATAAATTCCCATTGATTATCTGTGTTTGCTTCATCTTGAAAGAATGATTGTCTAGCATTAAGAAAGTTATAGTAACCCCCAAAATTATTTTCAGCTGTTTTACTAGTTAAAAATTCGATATTAATAGTGTTATCTTCTGGGTTTAAATCTATTTTATTTATTATAGCTAAAGGTAATCTGATACTTCTAGACGTTTGATTATCAGAAAGCTTGTTTGACATGCATTCAGGAATAAAAACAACTGTTTTAGCTTTCTGCATTTCTTGAAATATTAAGTTCTGCAAGCTAGCAATTTGTTTTTCCGTTATAGTTTCATTATTAGTAAAATCATTTTTTTCGAGCAAAAGATCATTTATATAAGTGATAGGGGTGCTTAATACTCTACCAACACCATTAAATTTATTTATAGTAGATTTATTTTGCGGCATAAATAAAGCATGAGATCCAAGTATAGCACCTGCAAGTTTTGCTTTTTTTTGAGTATCAAATGAGTTTTCTAATGTATTAGCTACCAAATAAGACTCTATAGCATTTAAAAATGGCTCTGATGTTGGTTGCAAATTTAACTTAGTATTTTGTAGATTAACAGTATTATACATTCTTAATAATACATCTTCGTATGCTTGAATACTAATTTCTTTTGTGTACTCTGTTTTTCTTGGTATTAAAATAGATATTGAATTTGGTTCTAAGTTTTCAAGGCTGTTATTTAGTTCTAGATTATTAGTATCTATCTTAGGTGAATCTTTTGATGTTAAATCTATATAACTGTAAGTTTTTATGATGTTAGAACCTATTTCTAAATCAGAGTCATATTCATTATAAAGAATTACCCCTGTTTTATTAAAGTTATTAGTAACTTTTGTTTGTGAGTTAAGATTAGCTATTAACCCGAATGCATTGCTAATAAATAATATAGCAAATAAAATAAAACTATAGTTTTTTTTCATTATTAAAATCCTGTTTTATCAATTATTAAATATTTTAGATTAATTTGTATAAAGTGGAAAATTGCTTTTGTACCTATATAAAAAATATATAACTATTAGTTAGTTTTAAAAAGAAAAAGTTCAATAAATAATAATATTATATGTGGTTTAGTTTAAGTATGTGATGGTATGGGTTTGTAATAAATCGTTCTAGCTGGAATTGTCATATTTAGGTAATACATTGTTTAGGTTTTTGGTGTGAAGGATAGTGATGCTATTTTATACACCATTCATATGCTGTAAATAAATGGTGTGCTTCTGTTAAAAAAATTTGGAAACAAAAAATATTATTCTGTGGAGTTTGAAACAGCTCCATATTTAACTAATTTTTATATATAGCTGTAGGATAAAGTTCAGCTAATGAATTAGATATATCTTTATCAAACCATCTATCTTCTAATTCTATTTTTTCCGCAGACTGCATTCTTATTTTCAAAGTTTCTTTATAATTCTTTTGGTCGTTATCTAAATTACCAATACAGCAGTATACAAGATTATTTCCTTTTAAATTTATAGTATATTCAATAATATCCTGTTTATCTTCAGGTTTATTAGGAATTTTATTATCAATGTTAACAGATTTTACAGGAGTTGATTCCTGATTATTATATGAAGTACATGTAGTTGTTATATTTAATGCTGTAGTACATGTGGGTTGCATAAAATATCCTTAAAGTTCATTTTTTTATATTGTGTTAAAATATAGTGCTACAGGCAATATTGTACTAGATAATTTTCTCTACTGCGTAATTTGAGTTAATTATAATAATTTTATATTTCGTACACTTTTTAACTATTAGATTTATGCTTTAATTAGTAGAGCTTAAAAAATTGCTAATTGCAATTTACTACAAAAATAAAAACGAGATATATTTGCAAAGAAATAAGAATATAGACACAAGACATAGCACCGGAAAGAACAGTATAAAAATGTCATGAAAATAAAATAATTTGTCTTTAACATAAACTAAAAATTTTTTTTTGGTAGGTGTAATAATTTGTAATTGCTTAGTCTCTTCATCAAAGGTAATTACAGCTAAACCCGTAGGATGAATATAATAAGAATCAAAACATTTACCCCAGACGCTATATCTCGTATTTACCCTATTTATTACCAATGCTCTATCTTTTTGACCGTAGACATAAGTAGACATAGACCCAATATTTTCTGTTGTATACCTAGATTTTATTAAATCAGTTATATAAAAATATTTATTTGAATTAAAAATTAAATGTTTTTCAGTCGGCATTATTTTGACATCGTATATATCATCTTCATACATCATTAATACTAAAAACCACTTATTATTTTTTTTTCGTAATACATAAATACAATCCCGTAAATAATATACAAAAACATCTCCTTTTATATTAAAATTCATACCTTCGCATTCAGATACATTGGTTTTCAAAGTAGTTATTTGTTCTATTTCTTTGCTATTTGTTAGTGAAACTAAATTAATTGTTAAATTATTAAAATCTCTTATCTTAAATATAATAGCTAAGCTATTATTATTTGCGCTAATGGTAATATTATAAATACATTGAATATGACTAAAATCAAAGTGATTATTCATAAGTTTTTCCTGAAAATATTTATTATTATCTTGCGAGTAAAAATATAATTCCTTTTCTAGATGATAAGATAAAAGAAACTCTTTTTCAGTATTAAATAATACTATTTTATTAAGTAATTTAGTATTATCTAACTTTAAATCCCACAATTTTTTAGGCGGATTTATTGCTTTATTGTCATCTAAATTTAATTCCCATAAAGTTAACTCTTTTGCAGATGAATATGTAAGTAAATTATTCTTAGGAGTAAACTGCATATAACTTATAGAATCATCATGATTAGATAGTTGAAATGAGGTTATCTTTTGAAAGCCATGTTTAATTGTAATAGCGAATATTATAACCTGATTCAAATCTTTTATACATGCACAATGAGTACCAATTGTATTTACTGTAAAATTAGCATGATCGTTTGGGAAACTGAAAGATTTAACCGTGCTACCAGTGGTTTCTAAGTTCATAGTAGCTATTGCTACTTTAGTAGCAATATATCTAGGAAGCTGTTTGCTAAATAACGGATAATTTTTATTTTCTTTTATATGTTCATCTATCATTAATTTTATATCAGGAGATAAATTTTCTAAAACTGGAGCAATAGTATTTTGATAAGATGATATAGAATATGCCTGTTTATAAAAAGATAAATTTTTTACATAGAATTTTTTTGAAATAAAATCTATATCAACTATCTTATCTGCAAAAAAAGTATTTACTTTTCTTAAATTTAGTACTTCTTGTAGATTTAACTCCTCCCTTATTATATGCCAAATTTCTATTGGTAAATAATTAGCTTTTATATATGCTTTATTAATTGTGCTTTTTTTATGATTGCTACTAACTAATGTAGAATCAATTGCTGCTTCATTAGCCACTACAGCCGATAGCTTGGTATTATTCATTATATAAGCTCTTAGTTATATGTAAGCTTAGGTATGTATTTTTTTTTGAATTAAAAAATTACATTTAAGTGTAATAGTTTAAACTTAATCTGATATTTATGCTTAAAATTGAACTAATAATGGTAATTATGACTACAAAAAACAAAAGTAAAAGTATAATAGGCAAAGTCAATGTAGCTATATCAAAAAACTTATATACTTTATCTTTAAGATAAGATAAAACATTCTTTTTTGTAGGTGAAATAATGTTTAATTGCTTAGTATTCTCATTAAAGCTAATTACAGCTAAACTTGTAGGATGAATATAACAAGAATAATTGGTAATGTTTTTACCCCAGATACTATATCTCGTATCAATCTTATCTAGCATCAATATCCTATTTTCTATATCTTCTATATTTATTATTTTACGGTGACGGAGATGAATATAGTCAATATTTTCTGTTGTATACCTAGGATTTATTAAATCATTTATATAACATTTATTTGAATTAAAAAACAAATGTTTTTCAGTAGGCATTATTTTGACACTTTTTAAATTATCATTAAACATCCTTGATACTAAAAACCACTGATTATTTTTTTTCTGAAATACCTTAATAAGATACAGAGAAGAATTATGTACAAATATATCTCCTGTTGTATTAAAATCCATCATCTGTGTATTTATGTACCAAAATTTAACTTCATGAGTGTATATTTTTTCTATTTCTTTGTTATTTGTTAGTGAAATTAAATTAAGTACTAACCCATTAAGCTCTGTGTTATGATCTATAATAGCTAAGCTATTATTATTTGCGCTAATGGTAATATTATAAATACATTGAATATGACTAAAATCAAAGTGATTATTCATAAGTTTTTCCTGAAAATATTTATTATTATCTTGCGAGTAAAAATATAATTCCTTTTCTAGATGATAAGATAAAAGAAACTCTTTTTCAGTATTAAATAATACTATTTTATTAAGTAATTTAGTATTATCTAACTTTAAATCCCACAATTTTTTAGGCGGATTTATTGCTTTATTGTCATCTAAATTTAATTCCCATAAAGTTAACTCTTTTGCAGATGAATATGTAAGTAAATTATTCTTAGGAGTAAACTGCATATAACTTATAGAATCATCATGATTAGATAGTTGAAATGAGGTTATCTTTTGAAAGCCATGTTTAATTGTAATAGCGAATATTATAACCTGATTCAAATCTTTTATACATGCACAATGAGTACCAATTGTATTTACTGTAAAATTAGCATGATCGTTTGGGAAACTGAAAGATTTAACCGTGCTACCAGTGGTTTCTAAGTTCATAGTAGCTATTGCTACTTTAGTAGCAATATATCTAGGAAGCTGTTTGCTAAATAACGGATAATTTTTATTTTCTTTTATATGTTCATCTATCATTAATTTTATATCAGGAGATAAATTTTCTAAAACTGGAGCAATAGTATTTTGATAAGATGATATAGAATATGCCTGTTTATAAAAAGATAAATTTTTTACATAGAATTTTTCTAGAATAAAATCTATATTAACTATTTCATATGCAAAAATAGTATTTACTTTTCTTAAATTTAGTAATTCTTGTATATTTAAAAACTCACGTATTGTATACCACATTTCTATTGGTATATTTAAATAATTAAATTTTATATATGCTTTATTAATTGTACTTTTTTTATGATTGCTACTAACTAATGCATCATTAGATACTGCTTCATTTGCTACTACAGCTGATAGCTTGGTATTATTCATTATATAAGATCTTAGTTATATGTAAGTTTAGGTATGTATTTTTTATGTTCTCACTAACTATTGATTATTTTTTTATTATTTAGTTCATTTTTATAAAAATTTACTAGAATATTACTTATAATCTGTTTGGCAATTTAGCAGATAAACAACAACAAAAAAGAGTTTATCTTATTATGATATGTTTTTGAAATATTTTTAGGCGAAAAGTTAATTAATCGACCCTGAAAAAAAGAATTTTCATATTTTATTTTTGGGGTATCGCTAAATTAGTGAGTTGAATATAATTTTATTTTTCTGATAAATATACACGTGGTAGTTGAAATCTAGCATTTTAAAAATATTTACATTTATTTATATTTGACTATAATAATATAGTGTCGTTAGTCTATACAATGATAAAAGTAATATTACAATTTCATCTAATTAATAACTTTTTATTAAAAAATTAATAATTATATTAAACATATGGGTTAGCGATACCACCAGAATAAAAATTACTATTCTAAAATATAATATATAACTGAGGTTAACTAATGAAAGCAACATTGCTGTTAACATTAATATTATCTGGTATACAAGCTAATTATATTAATAATAATACTAATAGTACTAGCGCATTAGGAAATGGAACAAGAATATATAATATATCTACTGCGCTACCAGAAGTCAGTACAAATTTACCAGTAACACGTATACCCCCCCCTTGCAAAAACACGTATTTTTTCAACCGTAGTATCTAAAGAAAAAAAGAATCAACTTCAAGTTTGTTTTCTTAAAGAAATTACTGGAAGTGATTTAAATACTAGCAAAATACTACAAAATTATTCTAATTCGCAAATTGCATATAATATATCTTGGAGACCTGTTTTTAACATGTGCAAGATAAGTGTTCTTAATGTTGATTATAATGAAAAATTTAAACAGTCATATTTTTTTTATAATATAAATAAAACTAATTGCGATTCATCATTCCCTAAAACAAATTGTGCTGATACTAATTTGTGTAAAAGAGATATTGCTTGTTGTAATGATACTAAGCTAGAAACGGTAACTGGATGTGATCAAGTTATAGTAATAAATAGATGTAAAGCTATAAGAAATACTTCAGAATGCGCAATAATAACTCAAATAAACATTCCTATAAAGACTATTTATCCTAGTACGTCCCCTAGTACCAAGTATCCCACACTTAATTCAGCAGAAACTACTGCATCTAAAATACTAACCCCTATTATTGCTTTTATAGTTGTAAACATCTTAAGGTAAATTTAAAGAACTAATGGTTAGTATTAGTTAAGAAAATAAACCACTAAACCATATTAATATTGCTAAAGAAAACGATAGTAATTTAAATATTGTCAGCGACTCTCTATTTTGTCTTATATCTGATCAATGTTGTCAGGCTATTGCAAGTTTATTGCTGGCACTTGGATCTTAATTTAATAAATATTTTGCAATTATTTTTAAGTAAAATAACCTGTGATTTGATTTTATATTTTTTGATATAATAAAGGTTTGCTTAATCGGGCATAACTGATTTTGTGTTGCTAATTATTTATATATTAAAACTATAATTACCGTAAATAAAATATTTTCTATATTATATGTTTTTATAGCTAGATTACAAGGAGGACGAGTTTTTTTGTTGCGAATTAAATAAAATATTGGTTTAGTTGTAGTGAAATTCTTTGTAGTATATGTGATATAAGATGATAAGTTTTTTGAGTAATTTAATACTGTAGATGTGTAGTTATTATTTATTGTATGTGCTGATGTGTAGTTATTATTTGTTGTATGTACTGGTGTGTAGTTATTATTTATTGTATGTGCTGGTGTGTAGTTATTATTTGTTGTATGTACTGGTGTGTAGTTATTATTTGTTGTATGTGCTGTGGTTTTAACTACAGAGGAGATGTTATTTTTAATATATTTGCTATCAATAGCTATGCACGGTTGAATTTTTATAGGATTTTTATCTTTTACTGAAATAGAACAGGTTTTATTGGTATATTGAGAATAATTATTGTTTAAGTTTTTACCTTGATAGTTTGAGTATAGTGCTAATGATATTAGTTTAAATGCTTCTACATTATTGCATAAATGGCCATCACAACATTTATACAATGAAACGCAGTTACTTTTTAAGCAAATTATATCATTAGTTAATGCTTTAGTTGATGAACAAACGTTCACTTTGCTCTGGGTAAAATGAATAAACATTTTGTATTTATTTATTCCTGGGGCTTTATATTTAATCTCTTTAGGGGGATCTATAAAAATAGAACATAAATGATTAGCTTGCCTAATTCTAGTGGTTGTATTGTTCTTGTTATTTATACAAAAATTATTATTCTTAAGATATCTTGGTTTAATATTATATAAATCATCAATATTAAAATTTATAGTTTGAGTACAACTATAACAGGATATAGCTTTCGATGTATTATTTAAAGTATTTTCTGATTTTGTTATTTTACTAGTTTCCGAGAGTGACTCTAATATTAGTAAATATAGTGCTAAATAAAGTTTCATTTTTTATTGCCTTATTTATGCGATTATGAATAGCACACTTCGAATTGTAATTAATTAAATATTAGTTTAATTGTAAATATAATAGATTAAAGTTGTAAATAATATTAAAAAACTATCTACTATATTATCTGTTTTTATAGATAAATTACAGGGTGGTCGATTATCGATATCTAGGCTTGATCGATTATAGATATCTAGGCTTGATCGATTATAAGTATTTACGCTTGCACTTGAATTGTAAGAAGCTAATATACATTCTTGATATCTAGTTTCAGTTAAAGCTTGTGAAGTTAATAAGCATTCAGAATCAGTATATTTATTATAACTATTTTTTAAGTTTTTATCGGTTTTGTCTGAATAAGCAGCTACTCCTAGTAATTTATAATTCTCAGGAATATTACAAAAACTTGTTTCACAGCACATTAGTATTTTTTTACAATTACTGTTAGCGCAAACAATATCTTTATTTTTTTGCGCCTTTGCGGCTATACAGTGTTCTTTTTTAATAGAAGAAAATTTTAGTTTAAAAACTGTTTCCTCTTTTGAGATTATAGATTCATATACAGGATCTTTTGTATGTAATATAGTTATTCCGCAATAAAAATTTGCTTCGTCTTCTATATCATAACCATTAGTATGCTTAGCACACGTACCGTTTGTTGAAAATACATAAGGTTTGCTGTTATAAATGAAAGATTGTTGTGCTAGTAATGAATTAAAGCAGTGATAACAAACTATCGTGCCTTCTTCAATTGGAGATTCTTTAATATTAGGAAAATGTATAGTAATGCTATCAGTATTACTAGCGAGCATTTTTAATAACAGTATGGAAACTAATATAGAAGATTTCATATAACATAACTCAAAAGAATAAAAGTATTGTCTTGTATATTTTAATTTTATTTTTATTAAGTACTAGTGCAGTACACTACCGTCAATTTCTGTATTTTGATAAAATAAGATTGCACAAGGCAATAAATATGTTAAATAAAATAATCCTACATATCCTGTATTGCATCCAGCTATAGCTATAGTGGGTGTAGTTGGTGTAGTTGGTGTAGTTAGTGTAGTTTTAATTTGATCAGAAATATTCTTATTGTTTGCATCTGCCGTATTTTTCAAATAGTTACCAGTCACTATACAAGGTTGATTTTTGTTGACGTTTTTAGATTTTGCTGCAATACGGCATTTCGTATTAGAATATTGAGTATAACTATTTGTAAACTTGTTATACATGGGGTTTGAGTAAACTGCTAATACAGTTAAATTAAAATTTTCTACAGTATTACACAAATTAGTATTACAACATCTAGATAAGAGTTTACAGCTGCTTTTTAAGCAAATTACATCTTTTTTGTATAAACTTTCAGATAAATGACAATTATTTTTGTTTGTGGTGGTAAAATGGATAACCATCCTTTTTTCTTTTTCTTTTAATTTAAGATTAGTATTTTCAGCAAGTACTATGTTAATTGCACATAAAGAATTAGCTGTATTTATTTTTTTTATTTTTTTGACTTTAACTTTAGTTCTATTTGTACAAAAAGCATTATTTTTAAGATAATTAGGCATAGCGTCAAATAAATTAGTAGGATCAATGTATAGAGGTTGTAGACAACTATAGCAGGATATTATTTTAGATATAGTATTAGCACTACTTTCTAGTTTTGTTATATTGTTAGTTCCTGATATTGTTTTTAAAAGTATAAAATACAAGATTATAGAAAGATTCATTTTTTTAACCGTCTTTTTATATTAAATAAAGTTCTGTAAATTTTTTAACCAAATATTCAAGCTATCACCGGAAATATCAAGGGTTTTAATCTGCTGCTAGCTACCATTTTCTAGTGATACAATTCTATTACTTTCAATAACAAACATAAAACTTAAACAATAGTTTATTATTATTTTTAGCTTAGGTTCCCCGCCTATACTATGAATTACCTGTACAAACTTTGCCTTAAGCCCTAAGATAAAACTTAATTTAACACTTCTTAAAAGGAATCATTTTTAGTTTTGCATTCGGATTTATCATATATTATATAATTAATTGGGGCATAAAATCCTTGTAGATCAGTATAATAAAGAGTAATTAAGTTGATGCCCTCAACAGTTTTGTGATGTTTTTCAGACCAAAAATTACTTACAAATCAAAGAATACATCGCAAACTATATCCTGTTATGACTGCGCTCAAGCTATAAATTGTAATATGAATGATTTATATAATATTAAACTAAAATATCTTAAGAATAATAATTTTTATCTAAATAAAAAGAACAATATAACCTCTATAATTAGGCAAGATAATCATTAATATTCTATTTTTATAGATTCCCCTAAAGAGATTTAGTATAAAATCCTAGCAATAAATATAAAGCTTCTTTTACTCGGAGCAAAATTCGCACTTGTTCATCAACTAAAGATTATCTAAAACTATAGTATAGTTATTCAATTTTAGTATCAGAGTTTTTTATTTTATAGTCAACTTTTCTAATATTATTTACAGTATAAATATCTTGTGCAAAACAGCCACAATACAGATTTAGTACACTACATGTTAAACAAGCAATTACTCCTCCACAAGACAATACTAACATTAACTAGCTCAGTATATTCGATAATATATCAAAATAATACTCTTGTCGCAAAATAATTAACAAGTTAAATATTAAAATGTGATAGTTTAAATTTACAAAAAAGTTTTTAGAACTAAACTATAATTTTTTTGTCAATACTAATGTATTAAAGACTATAAAATGCAAAATTTATTTCATTGTAAATATACATAACTTTAATAAGATTAAATTAATCATGAGATGAGCTACAATATGCAATTTGGCAATCAACAGACAATAAAATACTCTCCTTTAATAAATCAAGATTCTATTCAGGGTACTGCTTCAGAAAATTCTAGAGGTTTAGTAAAAAAAGAAATTCAACAAGCTTTTAATGAAGGCAATTTATCTTTTAGAGCTATATATATAGCTGAAGAAAGGGAGTATTTACAACAAGAAAAAAAAGCACCTAGACCAGCATATACAGTTACTGATAACATTCCTACAAAATTAAGAATAGAAGGTGAAAATTGTACTATAGGTATTATAAACACTGATACTTTATTTTCTTTTAAGCGCAATGCATCTACTTACATATTGGAAGGTAATAATACAAACCTAGAAAAATGCAACGCGAAAAATCTTCCAAATAGTAAATCTTTGTTAGAAAAACAATACGAACTTGCAAGTCGTAGATGGGAAGTCTATCAAATATCAACATCGGGACATTTAACAGCAGATGGTTTTTTCAGTCTACCTAAATTTAAATGTTATATATCAACCAATTATATATTAGATCACTCAGAAGAAGTTAAATCTCAATATACAACAGAAAATATAAAACTTTTTTGCCTATCTGAAAGAGATTCTAGAAATATAATGGAGATTCTTACAGAGAAACAAAAATTAGAAGAGACTTTAAATATTAAAGCTAAGTTACCAATTGGTATTTTTTCAGAAACAAAAGGATCTCTTACTATAATTTTTGAAGAAGATCTTAATCTTAATGTTTTAGAAAAAAATGAAAATATAATTAAATATTGTGAAGCTATTTTTAACGGTAAATTTAGAAATATACTTGCAGCTGTGATACCTTTAAGCTCAAAAATAAAAATATTATCTAATGAAGCTTTAACTTACTTTGATAAAAGCAATTTAAAAAATTTACGTGAGCAAGTAATCTTAAATAATAGATTAGACTATTTGATTAAAAATTATAAAGATCATAAAGTAGAAGAATTAGAAAATCTTATAAAACAAGGAGCAAATATACATTCTAGCATAAGAATTCCTTTTGCTGATAAATTATATCAAACCTATATTTATAATATAGGTAAGTGCGAAAATGAGCTACACTTTGCAAAAATGTTAGAGTGTTTATTGATTAATAATGGAGACTTCCTAAATGATGATATCGCTGATTTTATGCTTGATGGCTATCATCTATACCTAGAGCGTTTTTTTAATTTATTTATTGCTGCTTATAGTACATTAGATAATGTATCATTAAAGGTAAATATAAGCCAAGAAAAACTTAGATACATATTATTTAGTGTTGATAAATATAACCCAAGTTTTCCCGCTTTATTAGACGAAATATTACGTAGGAAGTCTATTGAAGATTTAAAAAAACTAATTACACATAACATAAATCAATGTATAAATAATAATAGGGGGGGGACAAAAGAAAAATATACTAGATCTTTCATGATATTATTTCATTATGGTATAACCCCAAGAGAAATTAGAGATATTAAACAAGACATTATTAATCTTAATGCTATCATATATAATAACCAATCTGCTGATGTAATATTAAATAAATGTATTGCTTTATGGGATAACCGAGAACAAAACTCAACTTATAATGGTTGGCTAGAAAAAGTACAACAAGCACAACAACAAATACAGCCTATTAAAGATAGATTATTAGCAAAATCTAATAAGACTACTATTAATAAAAATAGCATCGACAATAACAAAATACTAGAAGATGTTTTATCAGGTGTTTTCAGTAATAAGTTGATTTTTCAACAAGAAATTAATTCTAATGATGAAACTATAGCTGATATATTAAATCATTATTACCGTCGTCCAGGAGTTAATCAGATACGTGAAACTATAACTAATAGATATGACCCACCAGAAGCTCAAATATGGAAGCCAATACACTCTAGTAGTCATGTATTACGAGCTTGTAATAATGCAACCTGGTATATAGAACTATTAGAAAAATTTAATTTAGCAGTTTTTACTGATGAAGAAAAAATTTTATTACAGCTTGCAGTAATATACCATGATGTAGCAGCAGAAGATGCCAGTAAACAAGAAGAAGAACAAAAAGCAGCTTATTATTTTAAAAGAGATTTACAAGGAAAATTTTCATCTTCATTACTAACAAAAGTAGCTTTAGCATTAGAAACTAAAGAAGATGATAGACATGGAATAGAACAACAACATGAGGATATAGATAAATACACAGCAATAATACGTTTTGCTGATCGGATGGATTTTATTCGTTGTTCCACTGTTAATAATAATTTCCCAACTTTTAATGATAAAACAGTAAATAATTTTAATACTAACTTACTTAATTTACCACAACAGGAACAAATAAAATTTTCAATTAATAATAATGAAAAAACATTATTCCAACGACATCTTGAAGCAGCTATGCATGGAGCCGTAGATTTAGCGGAAGTTGCTGGTGGTTATCATAGTAAGGAGCAAGATTTACGAACAAAAGGTTCTTATGATAGCAGATATAATTTAGCTATAGATAATCAACGAATAAAATTTTCATTTGAACATACAGATAAACCTGTTAGTCAACTAAATGAGGCTATAGACAACAATGTTCGCAGAAAAATAGCCCAATTAGCCGGAATTAATACTTGTATCGATCCCCAGCATAACGTATGTAAAGCAGATACCATCAATGGAATAAGTCGTGGTATTCATTCTACTTGGAACGATTTAAGCCAAATAACAGTACCTAAAACTATGAGTCTCTTAGAAAAAATGCAAATTGAGCATGATTTCAGTGTATTAAGTCAAGCAACACAAGAGGCAATTAACTTAGAAGTTGTAAGATTAAAAACTGAAGGCATTCAAATGAGCTTAGGTACATTAACGCAGAATACTCTAAAATCAGATGCAGCAAAAGCAACCCTGAAAAAAAGGGGGATAACCGTAATTAGTGAACAGCGTGCTAGAGGTTTTAATAATTTAAACGAGCAAGTTTATTATGAAATGCTAGTTCCTAAAAGCGGTAGCTAATCCTGATATAAGTGTAGCTTATAATAAGTATATTATGGCTACAACTTGAATATTTTCTAAGAGCTTTGCCTTTCTTTCCTCATAGGTTTACTGCACTAACTTGCTTCTAATTTAAGCTTTTGCAAGCTTACGTCTTTATCTACAAAGTGTATTGCTAAAATGTGATAGCTTAATTTATAACAATTTTTCTAGAACTAAACAATAATTTTTTTGTCAATAGGCATACTTATGCAACATTGTAAACAAACTTTTGATCTTCTCCCGTATCGAAGGAAGCCAATTTTACGTTACTTTTTAATAATAAGGACTACAATATGCAATTTGGCAATCAACAGACAATAAAATACTCTCCTTTAATAAATCAAGATTCTATTCAGGGTACTGCTTCAGAAAATTCTAGAGGTTTAGTAAAAAAAGAAATTCAACAAGCTTTTAATCAAGGCAACTTATCTTTTAGA
>CAKMZJ010000070.1 GCA_929200395.1 Candidatus Gorgonimonas eunicellae
CATCTCCCACCAAGCCTACGGCTATGGAAGGAGAATTCCGCCACGTTCGTTAAAATTATCTATAACACCCTTAGAAATATATGATATAACTTTGACTCTGTAAATATTTCTTTCTAAATAGCTAACAATGTTTGCTTGAGGATATTCAAACTTTTGATTGAGTAATACTGTAGTATGTGGAGCGTTTTTTAATATTTTTTGGATAATCGGTTCTTTACTGTATTGCTGTTGCTGATCATCTAGAAAACTATTTAATACCTGCTGCTGGCCTTTCTGATACGAACTAGCTTCTATCATTGATTAACATCCTCTGTTGATACGCAATTCCATTTGTTTTATTAAAATAATCGCGGCTACTCTACCACATTTTTATGACAAATGCTATACACCTTCGTATAGCTGAATTCTTGTTAGTTTTAGTACTATTTGCAATTAGAGGAAGATTTATTGATAGGTTTTATGTATTACATAAAGCAGGATTTTCTGGATTTAACCCATATTTCTCATAATTTGCTTGTAATGCTTGTTCTAACGAATTGAATTTTTCAGATATAAAGTCATTTACAGCATCTGCTATGATTTTAGATCTATAATTACCAAAGCTAGTTGTATCAGTATCTAAAGGTATTTCTCCGTATGCCGCACTAGCTGTAACTTGCTGCATTCCTAAAGGTAAAGTTCTAGCATATTCATCTAAGGTTTTCAATTCTGCTATCATCAAATCTTTATTAGAATCTGTCATCTCAGCAGAGTTCAAATAAATAATCCCCATTTCTGGTGATTTACCTAAAAAGTAAGGTCCATATACTTTAGCTCTAATAATAGCTTTATTTAATGGATGTTCTGGAGACATTAATTTAGTTATTAATTCAACTAGTGGTTTGTAGCCGCTATCAGACACATTAATTGAAAATCGTGCGTTATAATTATTATTAGGGTTAATATATTCGTCTTTATTATAAAAAAACCACGGTCCTTGTAATAGGTGATTATAAACAGGATATTCAGAACTATCTTCTATATTGTAAGGGTTTTGATCATCATCAAAAATAACCGTTTGTATACTGTCTTTATGTTTATCAGCCACTATAGCTATATGTTCTAACTTATTTTGGCAATCGGCTATACTTGGAGACTCGTGATGTTTAATCAATTTTGCTGAATAATAATCGTAAGCTAAATCAACAAAATTTTGTTTATTTTGAGCTGTCATTTGTTTTCTATGACGAATATTAGATTGGTGCAAGTATGATGTCGCCCAAAATAGCATATCTGCATGTGGCGCAGATATATCTGTACTATTACTAGCTGCAATTGGCTGGCTAGTGGTTGCATTTATTCTATTCATGATAACACCTAATATCCATTTATAAATTCAATTACCTAGACTTAACATTTTTACTTTTGCTGTATCTATTGTTAAAGTTGGTAATATATTGTTCAGCAGATTTTTTATCATAGATAAAAACTACATTTTCTGCATTGCGTGTATCTGCTGATTTTGTAAAGTTAAATGACCCAGTTATTACCGTTTTATGATCAATAATAATTACTTTATTGTGAGCAATACCTGCCACAGTATCTATTTTAACTGGTATATTATTTGCCTCTAAATCCTGCATTAATGAATTCTTAGTAGTAAGGTTGCTTTTATCTAGTATAGCTCTAACTTCTACACCTCGCTTTCGTGCTTGAATAATTTCATCGACAATAACCCTACTAGTTAGCCCATAAGCCTGGAGATACAGGCTAGTTGTTGCTTTTGATATTTCAACTGCTATTTCATCGGCACAATGCCTAGTAGGTGGGGTAAAGCAAAATGAAATTGAATAATCATCGTCAGCTTGCTTAACTATAGGCATAACTAAATACCTGTTAATATAAGGGTAAAACAAATAGCCAAAGGTAAAAACTACAACATATAATAGTATTGCTGCCATTTTACGCATATTTTGTATTCTCAATAATATGTTAATTTATTTCATATAAAACACTAATTTAACATTGATTATAACTTGTATAATGGTAAAATAAAGAGAATTTTTAATATCATTTTGGTGCTTCATTTAGATTATAGCACTACCATTATTTACAGTGAGTTTTCATGTTAGACCTCAAAGAAATACGCAAAAATCTATCTGAAATAGCAGCTAAATTACAAAAAAAACACTATAATTTAGATACCAAGTTATTTCAACAATTAGAACAACAACGTAGAATTTTACAAACCAACACTGAAGATCTACAAAATCAACGTAAATTAGGCTCTAAAGAATTTGCTAAACTAAAGGCTAAGGGTGAAGACACATCAGAGCTAAAACTTAAATTAGATTCACTAAACTTAGAATTAGCAGAGCATGAAAAACAACTAAACAAATTACAACAAGATATCAACAATATGATGTTAGATATCCCCAACATTCCTGACGACTCCGTACCTAATGGTAAAGATGAAACCGATAACAAATTAATTAAAACTTGGGGTGATATCCCTAAATTCGATTTTACTGTGCAAGATCATACTGCTATAGGTAAAAATTTAGGGCTAGATTTTGAATCTGCAGCTAAAATATCTGGTAGCAGATTTGCCATATTACGTAATAATTTAGCTAAATTACAGCGCGCCTTAGGCCAATTTATGCTAGATACCCAAATTAATAATGGCTACGAAGAAATAAATACTCCTTGTTTAGTACATGATACCGCTTTGCTAGGCACAGGACAATTACCAAAATTTGCTCATGATTTATTTAAAACCGAATGCAAAAAAGATGACAACTCTAATAATGCTATGTATCTTATTCCAACAGCAGAGGTTACTCTAACTAATTTAGTAAGAGATACTATAGTTGATGCTACACAATTGCCAATTAAATTAGCGGCACTAACTAATTGCTTTCGTAGCGAAGCAGGCAGTTATGGCAAAGATACCAAAGGCTTAATTAGACAGCATCAATTTGAAAAAGTTGAATTAGTGCAAATAGTACACCCAGAAAACTCTAAGCAAGCTTTAGAGCAAATGCTAGGGCATGCAGAAAGTATATTACAAGCATTACAATTGCCGTATCGAGTAGTTGAGCTCTGCGGTGGCGACTTAGGATTTAGCGCTACCAAAACCTACGACATAGAAGTATGGCTACCAGCTCAGAATTGTTATCGAGAAATATCTTCTATAAGTAATTGTATGGATTTTCAAGCTAGAAGACTTAAAGCTAGGTTCCGTAATCAAAGCAACAAATTAGAATTATTACATACTTTAAATGGTTCAGGATTAGCTGTAGGTCGTTGCTTGGTAGCTATTTTAGAAAACTATCAGCAAAGCGACGGCTCAATCACAATCCCCAAAGCTTTGCAACCATATATGAATGGCAACACTAAACTTACAGTTACAAAAATATAATCATTATTAATTTCTACGTTAACAGAGGTTGTTGAGTATGAATATTTCCTTTACAGATGAAGCTCAAGATTATTTATTAGGTTTATTAAAACAAAAAGGCGAAACCCATATAGGAGTAAGACTTTTTGTTACTAACCCAGGAACCCCACATGCAGAAACATGCTTAGCATATAGAAAAGCCGATGAAGAACATGATAACGATATCATCATGGAATTAAAAGGATTTACCTGTTTCATCGCTCGAGAAAGCAAAGATTTTTTAGAGGATGCAAGTGTAGAATACTCTACAGATGATTTAGGCGGCCAACTTACTATAAAAGCTCCTAATGCTAAAATGCCTAATATAACCGAAGATAGCCCTCTAGATATGCAAGTTAGCTATTTTTTGCAAACCGAAGTAAATCCGAACTTGGCTTCTCATGGCGGCATGGTAGAATTAGTTGAAATGGATGACGATACTGCTATATTAAAATTTGGTGGTGGGTGCCAAGGTTGCTCCAGTGTTGACTTCACTCTCAAAGGTTATGTAGAACAAACTTTAGTTAGCAAAATACCAAAACTTAAAGGCATAAGAGATATAACTGACCATAGCGATAAAAAAAATGCTTATTATAAATAACCCTAAGTAGCCTTTATAATTTTGCCATGTAACACCTATACACGTGGCAAATAACAAATAAATAAAAACAATAAAAATTAAAAGATAATAAAACATGTATTGTAATTATACAGATTTAAAGCCAATGTCTGTAGTTGTCTGCTGTCAGCAATATAGTTCTGATAACCCAGCCGCAAGAGGCTTTGGCGATTTAGTTCATGGTGTAAGAGTAATTCAAGTATTACGCAAATACGTGCCAAATAAAAATATTGGCTTTATTGCTGAATATTATGGAAATGTACAAGAAAAAAAAATTTTTGATATAATACTTAAAACTAATAACATTAATTATATATTAATAAATGAACAATTAAAGCAAGATAGCTCACAAAATATAATTCAAGCAAAAGCTAAATTTTGGTTAGATAACGCTAAGTCGTTAATTAATGGTCCTTTTCATTTAATATCGCTAGTAAAACATAATGAAAATTATTTTTCTAAATTATTATTTTTTCGTGAATATGAAGACAATATTAAACATGAAGATATTAAAACAGTTATAGAAAGAATAGGAATCACACGAAATATCCTGCATATAGTTGATTATAGCAGTTTAAAACTTAATGATGAGTTCGAATCTCCTATATTACAGCTCATACACACCCAACAAAAATCATATGGTAGTCGTATATACTTTTTGTATACTACTTTAACCGAAGAAGCTGGATACTTAATTAATGCTATATTAGCTAATATATTATGTATAGAAAAAAATAACACCAACGATATATCTGTGATTACTACTGCATATTTTGATTTAGATTTTCAAGAAGATACATCAAAAATAATAAATAGTCTTGCTTACAATTCTCAATTAAAGTTAACATTTCATTTGCCAAATAACGAACAAGCTTGTATAGACTATAAAATAAAACCTAATAATAGAATCATAAAACCTAATTGCAAAAACATATCTATTATAAATCCATTTCCGCTAACTGAACATGATATGCTAAAGTTAAATTTAATTGCAGATTGTATTCATTCTAATGGAGATATAAGTTTTAGTGATGCATTAAGTGCTGGTAAAATACCCATAGTCAATAAAAAACAAAAAGACAGCTTATTTATATACTTACGTAAAAAGCTAAAACTTTTATACGATAATAATCCAGTGTACAATAATCTTATTGACAAATGGAATATTTTGATTGAGGGAAATGCGTATTCACATATTCCTACAACTATAATTTCACGCTTTATAAACAATGATTTTTCTTGTTTATCTAGCAATGAATGGGATCAACTCCAGCATGACTTTACTAGCTATGTCAAAGAAAATAACAAATTAGAAAAGATTATTGTTAGCCATGTTGCTAACTGTGATGAAAAAGTACGCTACGATGCTGTTTAATCAGAGTTTAAACTATTGCAATGTAATTTCATATACAATAGTTTTACCTTTGAAGATACTCTCGCAGGCGATTAATTGCTGTTTTTAATCTCCGCTAACTTAGCATATAATGCATCTTCTATTTCTATTGGAATACATCTTATATTCTCAATTGTATCTGTTAACATTTGTTCATCACAGTATGGAAGAATTTCTCTGATTACATCTAAGTTACAAGAATTTATTGCTAAATGTAATAAAGAATGTCCTTGATTATTTTTCTCTTTAGGAAAATTATTTTTATAGAATTCAAATATCAAATTAAAAAACTGCATTCTCATATCTCTGTTTTTTATAAAAAAACAACGGGATAAATTTGTCTGTATTTTTCCATTACCTATATCCATAACAAATAATTTACGATCTTTACATTTATTGATTATTGCTTGAGCATAACTATAGTTATTTCTTGTTATAGCGAGTGTCAAAACATTTTGATTGTTCATATTTGTTCTTGTTATATATTCATCATCTATACCTTCCATAGATAAAAGTGTAGCGATAAAAGTTTTATTTGAATTTATGCAAGCCATCATAAGAAGAGTATTACCATCATCTGAAACCATAGATTTAATATCATCTATAGTTAATATTTCCATTAATTGGGTTGCTATCTCAAAGCCTTTCTCTACAACACACATTAAAGCATTATAATTAGATGTATAGTTAGCAGTAGCAAGAATAATTTCTTTAGTCATAAAAGGAGCTAATACTTCAAAAAATGTAGTATTGTCTACATCAGCTGCATAGGCTAAAGGCGTCATACCTTCACTACCTTTATCTATTAAATACTTTTGTATTTCTTCTGCAGATAACTTACCGATAATATTTTTTAATATTTGCTTGTCATAGCAAATTGCAGCGTAGTGTAGTATATTTGTTTTAGAAAATTGTTTAACATTTACAGATGAATTAGATAAAATTATATCTAATAATTTACCTTGTTCCTCGTAACATAACAAACTAATATATGTTTCTTGATTCTGTTTAAAATAATCAGAATGTAAAAAGCTTGTTAATAGGATATCACTCTCAAAAATAGTATTTAACAATCTAAAATTTTTCTGTTGTAAACATTGTACACACACTAGTTTAAATTTATCAATAAAACTGTCTTCTGTTGTAATAGATGCAACTAATTTTTTTAAATTATCTGTGCTAATATTACATAATAATGTATATAATAATCCTGGAAGAGTATGCTCGATAATTGTTTTTAGATTTATCTTATCTCTCCGTACCAATGAATTACATAGCTCATTATCAGAAACAAAACCCATATCTATAAAAAAATTAGCACATCGGGCATTTGATTCTTTGCCATATTGTATTTTTCTTATATATGATAAATCTATAGCTGCTGATATTTTTTGCTTTGCTATTTCTGAGGATAATATTGAACTCAGAAGCTCTTTCATTACATATTTATTTTGTTTGAGGCAAGCTATATTATTAATATCGTTAAAAAAAGCATAGATAAATTTTTCATCTGAATCTTTATTTTCTAGAGCTTGCATAATTAACGGAACTTTTAGCTTATCAGGAATTACAGCAATAAGCGGAATATTTGTCTCTGTAAAACTGTATAAATCATTAATATCTATAGGTTCAACTGAACTAGTAGAATCAGTTTTATAAAAATATCCACTGTTAAAGCTTTCTATACAACGGCACTCTTCTCCTATAACATCTATTGCAAAATCTAAATCGTAGATAAAGGTCTCTTTTAGCATATCATGGGGAAATTTATCTATATTAGTAGCAATAAATTTATGCAAAGTATCTTTTATATTAGCAAACGAATACTTATCACCTTTAACTTCTTCCCCTTCAACTTCATCTTCTTTAACTTTCGCTCCTTCAAGTATAGTGCTTATAGAAAATTTTTGACTATCATCTTGTATATTGAAGTATTTATTTATTAACGAGCAAAAATAAATATCAATTTTATCTGTGTTTTCTGAAGTAAGGTCAGCTAGGTCTATATCATAAGTGAGCCATTCTGGCATTAACATATCATTATTTATAACACGGACAAACTCTTTATAAAATATTTCAGCAAGATAAGAACATATCTTGTATCTAGTAATAGGGTAGTCTAATCTAGATAAAATATGTTTTTTTTGCTCTGTAGTAAGATCTTTAGCTACCGCATCATATACCACAAATTGACTGCCTACATCCTGAGTTAAATTTAATTTATTATATGATATTTCGAGAATGGAATTAATGACATGGATTTCATCTCCTATTAGATATCGTTCTAATATTTGTTCTTCCTGTAACACTGGAAGTAATTTATATACTTCATCTTTTATTAATAGGTTACATTTTGAATATAATTCATGGTTTATATCTTGCTTGCTAGTTTCTTGTCTTTGCATATATTGATAAACATCATATACTTTACTATTAAATCCTTGCAAGCACACCCCAAAACCATCAAATAATTGCGAATAGACAGTTATTTTTTTATCTTCGTCATCACTTGTTCTTAAAAACTCTTCTATCTCTATAAGCGCTTGACGAATTGAAGTATAGCTAAAAAATAAATCCCTGTCTGCGCTACTAGATATATCTTCAATATCAATATCTGTTAACAATTTTTTAGTATATCCAATTAGAGGATCTAAGCCACAATGGTTGCATTCTGCTGCTAATGGCTTGCAGGTTTCAGCTAACTGATCTAAAACATATAAATATTGTTGCTGTACGCCATTAAATAAACAGCTATTATGTGTTAAAGTGCGAAAAGTTTTTATATGTTCAGGTATTTCTATATACGTATTAGTTATTAAGGCAGGAGCATTAGGTCTATTTGCAAATGCTTGAGCTCTATCCGTGATTTTATCCATGATTACATCCTATAAAAAAACAAATTAAAGTATCTATTGTACTACTTAAACAGAGAAATCTCAAAGTAGAATTAAAGTAATGAATTAATAACTAAGATTATTAAAGGTCAGTATATTTTATAATAATTTAATGAATCATTGTACGCATTCGCTAAATTATCTATAACGACTTAGAGAATTTAACGAAATACAATAATGCATATAATTTAGTAGAACTTACATATAGTAGATTTACTCGTAGAATACAGTCTTACAAGTGGTTAATTACTATTATTAATACCTTCTATTTTAATATAAGCCTGTTTTATTTTTTGTGAAATTTCCGATGAAGGCTTCTGTTGCAGTATATTTTCGACGCTATCTTTTTTAGAGCCACATTGCAGATATAGCTTTTTGAAAGTTTCTGGGCTTAAATTGTCTAGTAGGCAATCTACCATTTGCAAATTCTTAGAATTAACTGCCATCATTAAAATATTAGTATCAAACTCATCTCGGTGTAGTATTGCTTCTTCATTACATTTACCTAGTAACATTTTTATCCAGTCCAAGCGTTTATACTTAGTAGCGTACGTTAATAAATTGTTCCCCATAGCTGTAGTTTCATTCAAAAGTTTATCATCAAACATATCTAATAACTTATCGTCGAATGGTGCTTTTACAACAAACATCAATGTTATTAAATCATCGGTTTCGGATAATCTACCAGGTTTTAACATATCCAACGTGTAATATGGAATAAATATTGGTGTACATTCACGCATTTCAAAATAAACAAATTTAAGAAATGTTTTATTTGCTCTTCCAATTTTTTGCATCAGCATTTCTTTAGTGATGTAAGGTTTTAACACTTCAAAAAATGCCATGTTTTTTTCTCTAGCTGCATAGGCAAAAGGCGTTTCTTTATTTCTATCTTTAGATATTAAATACCCTTGTAATTCTTCTGGATAGAATTTAGACGTTATATTTTTTAACGCTTGCTCGTCATGGCAAATTGTAGCATAGTGCAATATATTTATATTAGAAAAGTGTTTAATATCTACAGGAGACTCTGATAAAATTTTACCTAATAATTTACCTTGTTTACTGCTAAATAAAATATCAATACAATCTTCAATATTAGTTTCAAACTCCTCAGATATTAAGAAATTTTTAAATAGTGTATCATTCTCAAGAAGAGTATTTAACAGTAGAAAATTTTTATTTTTTATTGCTTGCATAATCACTGAATTGAATTTAGCAAAAATTTTATTTTCTAGTGTAGATAAGGAAAATATTTGTTTTAACTCTTCAGTACTAATTTTACTAACAAACTTATACAACTGATCTTCTGTAGCTTCTGCGATATATGTTGCTATACTTACCAGCCCTCTTTTTATTAATACATTATATAGCTCACTATTAGAAATAAAACCTAAATCTATAAAAAATTTAGCACATCTGAAATATGATTCTTCACCATATTCTCTTGCTGTTATATATGACAAAATTATAGCTTCTAATATTTTTTCTTGTAAATCTTCTGATGACAGTATTGAATCGCGAAACTCTTTCATTACATATTTGTTTTTTTCTAGAGCTTTGATATTATCTTCATCATTAAAAAAATTATAGATACCATATACAAATGATTTTTTATTTTTTAACGCTTGCATAACTACTGGAATTTTTAGTTTGTTGTGAACTAGATCAAGCGTTTTAAAACCATTTGTAGCAAAACAGTTTAAATCGTTAATATCTATAGGTTGAGCTGAACTAGTGGGTGATTTAGGATTAGTTTTATAAAAATATCCACTATTTATGGTTTGCATACTATAGATTGTAGAATCATCATGATAAATATCAAAGCTGAAATACTTATCATGAAAAGTTTTATTTAACATATTATGAGGGAGGTTTTCTATGTTAGTAGCAATAAATTTATGCAAAGTATCTTTTATATTGGCAAAAGAATAGAAATAATTTTCAGGATTTTCTTCTGCTATAGAACCAAAATCAAGTTTTAGGCTATCATCTTGTATATCGAAGTATTGATTTATTAATGATAAAAAATAAATATCAAGGTTATTTATGTTTTCGAAAGTAAATACAGTTGGATTTATATCTTTAGTGAGATCGTCTTTTATTCCTATAACTTCCATAACATCAATAAGCTTTTTATACCATATTTCAGTAAGAAAAGCGCATATTTTGTATCTAGGTATAAAGTATTCTAGCTTATAAAAAACATCTTGTTCTTGCTCTATAGTAAGTTTTTTAGCTAGCGTATCATATGTCGAAAGTTGACTATCTACATCCTTATTGAAATTAAATTTACTTAATTCTGTTTCTACTAAGCCATTATGAACATGGATCTCATCTCCTATTTGATACTGTTCTAATATTTCTTCTTCCTGTAATATTGGCAATAATTTATATGCTTGATCTTTTATTAATGCATAACATTTTGAGTATAATTCATGGTTTACATCTTGATTGCCGGTTTCTTGGGTTTCCAGATTTTGATACACCTCATATACTTTACTAGTAAACCCTTGCAAGCATACCCCAAAGGCATAATACAATTGCAAATAGACACTTATTTTTTTGTCTTGATCATCACTTGTTCTTAAAAATTCTTCTATCTCTATAAGCACTTGACGAATTTTGGTATAGCAAAAAAATAAATTCTCATCTTTGCCATCAGACATACCTTTTATATCAATATTTGTTAACTTTTCTTGGGTATCTTTAATTAAAGAACCTAAATTAAGATGATTACACTCTGCCGCTAATGGCTGGCAAGTTTCAGCTAGCTGATCTAAAACATCTAAGTATTGTTGCTGTACAGCATTAAATAAATAGCTATCATTTATTAAAGCACGATAAGTTTTTATATGTGAAGGTATTTCTATATATGTATTAGCTTCTGAGGTGGGAGCATTAGCTCTATGTGTGCCTGATTGAGGTCTAGCCGTAATTGGATTCATGATTACATCCTGTAAAAATCAAAATGTGCATTTTATAATTCAACAGCAATAAAGTCAATTTAAAGTTATCAATTCATAACTAAGATCTAGTTGATATTTTTAGAGCCTATGCCTTAATAAGAAGATAATAATTTAATGGATTATTGTACACATTCGATAAATTTTCTATAACTACTTGGAGAATTTAATGAAATACAACAAAGGATATAATTTAGTAGAGCTTACTATAGTAGTTGCCATTATTGCTATATTAATAACCATTGCCTTTCCAAACTATCAACAATATATGGTTAACTCAAGGCGTAGTGAAGCTATGACTAATTTATTAGTACTAATGCAACTACAAGAAAGTTTTTTCCTTGAAAACAGAGTATATACCACAGATCTTAATGATTTAGGAGTTAATACCAACGTAGATGGTTCATTTGATACCGAGAATGCCTTTTATCGTATAACAGCAGCTCAATGTACAGGAATGGCTTTAAATAGATGTATAACTCTAACAGCAACTCCTATGGGAGTGCAGACAGGCGATAATACTCTAACTCTAAATAGTTTAGGTGAAAGAACGCCGATAAACATATGGGATTAACTATTAAAAGTCTTACTGGCATTAAAAATAAATATTATACGGAATAAATATGCTAACAGAAACACAGGTAACACTAAGAGTGCTGTCTATCAGTGACTCAATGAATAAAACAGATGATTTATTAAATAAGTTGAAAGAAAATGGTTATAATGCTAGAGGAATTCATGTTGACAACATGAAACAATTACATACTCAATTAGATGAATTTAATCATTGGGATTTAATCGTGGTAGATGAAAATCTACAAGCGATTACAATAGATCAAGCAATAAATAGTATATCGCAGAGAAATTTATATATTCCAACTATATTTATAAGTTGCAATAAACAGCAAGCTCCCTACCAATTATTACATAGTAGTCCTTTAAAAGTAATTATTGATGAACAAGATATAGACTATTTTGCTGATATAGCAATAAAAGAAATCAATGATGCTAACATTAGAAAAAATAGCTTGCTAATGAGCTTAGCATTAAATGCTATAGAAACGCATTCCCATAATTTTTTAAGTCAACAAAACTATGCCTTAATTTATACTGTAAATGGTATTATTTGTAAAGTTGATGATAGTTTTATTACTTTATGTAACCTTGAAGATCAAAATACAATTATTCACCAACCTATAGAAACATTAATTGATAAAGAAGATACAGATATTTTTTTAGATTTTATTCAAAGTGTTGAAAGTGCAACTGAAGCTATTTCCGTATTACAGGTATCCCTTAATATAAATGGAAGACCTATTCCGGTAACTATGATAGTTCAGCCTACTTCATTGGACGGCAAATTTTCGCTATGTTTTCAAATTAAAAAAATAACTGCAAAAACCAAAAATAACTTAAAAGAAACTAGTACCCTAATTACTAAACCTAAAAATAACAGTAAAATTATAGATTATACAAATTTTCAACAACAGTTTAATCTAACATTACAAAAAGCTCTATCAGAAAATATACATAGTATGCTTTGCTGTATTAATTTAGGATGTTTGTATAAATTGATAAAAAACTCACAACAAGTTAACTGTGAAATAATTCTAAATGATATAGCTATCAGCGTAAAAGAAACATTACCTAATAATTTAATTATTACAAACTTACAAAATGGTTGTTTTTTGCTACTTATTAAAAATATTAATAAAACCGATAGCCTAGAAAAAATCAATAATATAATCGCTAAATTAGATGAGCAAGAAATAATAATAGATAATAACGAGACTATAAAAATTAATGCCTTTGCTGGTATGGCTATCATAAATGCAGATACTGATAACTCCCAAGATTTAATAAGTAGAGTAAAACATGAATCTGTTGTAGCTTATATAAATAAGATGAAACAACCTAATTTATACCTACATAATGATAGCTCATCAGAAAATTTAGCTGACAATAAAATATTAAATACAATAAAAGAAAGCATAAAAAGCAAGAAAATAAATCTTCATTACCAAGGAATATTAAATACTAAAGAAAACGGTTTTAACATTTATGACTGCTTTGCATTAATAGCTACCAATGAAGGAATTATGCGTGATAGCGACCTTACCTTAAAATTTAGTAACCATGAAGTGTGGTCTCAATTAGATAAACTTAAAGTAGTCACTAGCATTGCTGAAATTAAAGCCCACTTAGCTAAAATAAAACATGTTATTTTTTCTATAGGAGCTAATAGTTTAAAAAACAATGATTTTTTAGAATGGCTAGATGATTTTATAATGCAGAAGCAAATAGATTCTTCATATTTTGTTATAGAAATACATGAATATTTTGCAACCAAGTATATAGAAGAAACTAGGAAGATATTTTCATTATTAAAAAGCAAAGGCTACAATAGATGTATAAGTAATTTTGGTTGTAGTCTTAACTATAAAAAACTAATTACAGACCTGGAGCCAAATTTTATTCGACTTGATAATACTTTTATTGATAATTTAGATGAAAACAAGCTTAATGATATAAAAGAGATATCAAATGCAGTTAAAAATTCCAACTCTAAAATAATAGCTCCAAGCATAAATAATATGAGTATTATGCAAAAAATCTTACCGTCAAATATTTATTTATTAACAGGACAATATATTCAAGATGAAAGTAAAAACATACAAACCGACTTATATTGAAAAATATAATAGATAGTAGTTTTAATAGTGCTATTTAAAAGTATTATAAAAACTTTAAACTACGAATTTTTGATGTGTTTATTATTAAGTTTTTCTTTTTAAATAGCTAATCTTTATATTGATTTAAAAAATAAAATTCACATAACAGTATTTTTATATTGACTAAAATTAAATTTAAATTTTTCTATTAGTTTATAAATTTTTGTATTTTTAATGCTTTGAGGTTGTTTTTTTTCTATATTTTTTGCTTGTTGTTGGAGCATATTAA
>CAKMZJ010000071.1 GCA_929200395.1 Candidatus Gorgonimonas eunicellae
CAATTCGCTGTGAATTAGGAAGCCCCTTCCTTTAGGGAGGGGAGCATGTCACAAGTGAATGCAATTAATAATTTTTATTGTAAATTTTTAAATCGGTTTTAATATAAAAAAGGAATTTATTATGAGTAGCATTTTATCAGAAAATATTATAAATAAGGGGTATACAATTAATATGATACCACCTTCAGATACTGAAATCTCTAAAGCTAAAGCTAGTTGTTTTGGTTGTAATATATTCAAACTGCCTTTTTTTAAAAAAAGATATATAGGGGCTACAACAGTTATAATGACATTCCAAAAAACAAAAAAATTGCAAGGAAAACAATTTTATCAATATCAAGTGCAAAAAATTAATCAAACTCCTTATTCTTCTAATAAATATGATAGTAATGAAAATATTTATTGTACTATTGATGAGATACAAGGGGATGTTAAATTTAATAATAATAGTAAAAAAAGCGATTACATAGTAATGTATAATTTTAGTGATCAAAAGCAACAAACATCTAGCCAAAATAAGGATACTATCGAACAACAAGAAAGTATCTATGTAGAAATATTGAGCCCTTATATTAATTTACGCTTTTCACAGCAGCAAAATATAACTTCCAGCGATTACACTGATGATGAACATATTTATGAGACTATACAGGTGACAGATGGAAATGCTAGGTTTCAGGGCTAAAGAAAAAAATCTAATTCGAGGCAAAATTCTGCCAGACTGCAAGTGGCAAATGAAAATATTAGATTTCATTTGCCGCTTAAAGTACGAGAAGATAAATAACAATCTTATTGATTATAATGCAGAATTTAAAACATTATTTTTAAGTACAATAAAAGTAATTTCTACTTGTTTACTTCTATCATTGGTAAAATACTTTTTTTATATACAGCACTATCTTTTAATCCATTTTTGTTAGACTCAATACTTGTTAATAAATCTTCTTTGTTAAATTTTTTGGGCAGTTCAGCATTATTAGCTACTAATATCTCAATAAGTTCTGGTGTGCCACGATGCAAAGCCGAAGACAGAATTGTGCTACCGTGTTCGTCAATTAGGTTTAAATGGCTTCCAGCAGAAATTAAAGCTTCTATTACAGGAAGTTTATCATTATTTGTAAATCTATTAATGGTAAAAAATAGTGCATTTTTATCGCCATATTCACTAATATAATTTATATTAGCGCCATGTTTAATTAATTCGCGTATAACTTCTGGGTTAGTGGTTGCTTCTGCTGCCTCCATAAAAGGTGTTCTATCAAAGCGAAAGCTTTTATTAAAATCATAATTTGATTTAGCTAATTCTATAACATCATCTACCGTTGCCGTATGCCAAAAATGACTTGTACTAGGTAACGAGCGTTTGGCGAATGGTTTGATGCGCTGCTGGTAGATAGCACTGTTAGCAGTATCTCCCCAAGCATAACCGTTTAATCCAGTGCCGTCGGCATCAAGGGTATTTAAATCAGCACCATTATTCACTAATAATTCAACTGCTGGAATATTTGATTCTTTCATAGCGAACATTAAAGGGGTTATACCATAACTATTAATTTCATTTATATTTGCTCCAGCATTGATTAATTCCTGAATAATAACTGGTGGTTGACTAGCATCAATAGCGAGATGTAGTATTGTTATGTCACGATATTTAGATTTATAGTTTGCATCACCACCATGTTTTATTAGGTAACGAATTATGTCTAAGTTTTTGCAATATAAAATGGCATATGTAAAAAAGGTCATACCATCTTTTAGTTCCACATTTAAAATATCTTTATTATTTGCTAAACAATTTTCAATATCAGGAATAGTTATTATTTCCCAAGAGCTTTCTTCTGAGATATCTAATTCATTCGCTAAAGTTATATTAAGAAAAAGAATTTTAAATGCTAAAACCCAGTAGAAAATAAATTTTATTTTTTTCATTATTTTAACTTATATTAATATATAGTGATACTTGTTATTTTTATACAATAAAAATATTGAGTTAGGTGCTTAGTTATAGAATAAAAATTTATGTGCATAAATATTTAATACTGTAATTATTATTGTCTTGCACCTAAATACTAATATACACTTTTTATTATAAAGGTTAAAGTTTAAAGTGTATTACATTCTTATAGCTATCAGAAATATAGTATGCTGTGCGCTAACTTTTAAATTTAATTTAAATATTGACTATAACGCTGATGCTTTAGCAACTAGCCTTCTATTTTATTTGTCCGTAAATCTAGCATTTTCATCTGCCAGATACTTTTTTTTGTGATATTGTACTTATTTTTTAGATTGGCTAAGCTAAAGATTGCATATCAGCAAAACAACATTTTTGAATTTGTAAAAACTTTATAGATCTATCTAATGATTTAATTTTATCAGTAGTTGTTTTTTGTTTGGCTACAGATAAATTAGGGAGATCATTTATTAAGCGTTGTTTATCTTGTGTAATTATTTGGTGTATAGTTTCAATGGCTATAAAAATAGCTTCGGCATCAGGTAAATAGTTATATATAAAGGATATTATTTTTTTTGCTGTTATTTTAAAGAAAAAATTTGTTAAAAACTTATCGTTATTGAATATATAGTTACTATTAACTTTAGCTATTATATTGAGCATATGGAAGCTTATTTCGCCGTATATTTTAATATATTGTGACTGCTGTTTTCTAGCATATGGCATATCTAAATCATACATTAAAAATTTAAATCTGCCTATTGCTTTTCTAGTGTTATCTAAAGCAGATATTATTTGTTTTGTTTTATATAGTTTATTATGTAATTGAGAAATTGCTTTATTTTTAGTTTTGGTATCTAAAGTTTGTATTTGCTTATTAAACTCTCTATATAGACTTATTTTTTTTTGAATAATAGTTTTTAGTTCTTGTTTTATAATTAAAAAATCTTGTTGTAATTTTGCTAGCAAATCACCGATATAAATATAAAATTTTAGATGTTTCCATCCTAATATGCTGATTCGTAATGCATGATAACCATCATGATGCTGAAAATCTACTATTCGTTGTGTCTTAAAGCCGTCTGCTTGTTTAGGTAATGGGTGCAAAGGAAAAGGTATTGCAAAATCTCTTGAGCGAAGCAATGCATCATTACGTAAATCTATAACTTTGCTAACACCTATAACAGGATTAATATTACAAGACATCTCAGCAAAAATTGCATTTAAAAATTCTTGGCGTATAGAAATACTAGGTATTATGCTTAATCTACGATTTAAATGTAAAAATAAATTCACCCCTATTAGGCTAAATCTAAAGCTTATATTATTTATATCACTGCCATAAATTTTATAACCTCCGTGAAATATCCAAAAACCTGCTTCTATAGGAGATTTAGTTAGCATAGTTTGTTGCATTTTAGATATTACAGTATCGACATCAATATTTATAATCGAGATAGGCTTAGCAAATGATGTAATAAGTGTTTTGATATCATTCCAAGCATTATTGTTTATACTTGTATCTGTATTAAATAGACTCTTGAAAACTGCTGGGAATTGATCTTTATTGTCATCAGTAGTAGTTTTTTCTTGCATTACCTCTAAGATTTGAGCATGTAAACTAGCTAAAGTTGCAAATTCAGATGATGAAATACAATTGTGCTGTAAGGATTTAAGAGCTACGTAAGGAAAATTATCATTTAAAAAGAAATCTTTTTTTTCATAGTTTAGTATTTGTGGGTTATGACATACACATTGCAAATCGGCAAGTTCATTTTGGGTTACACTTGCTAATTTCTTATTTATTTCTGCCATTTGTTTTGCTTTAATCCTTGCTGTAACCTTATCAAATCCACTACTAGTATTAACTGTGTCTACTTTAATGGTTCTGTGATTGATCGGGGTTTTATCAAAATTATCTTTTTTATGGCTATCTAATACTGTTGTTGAGCTTTGTATCTTTTTTAAAGCATCGGTTGTATTGCTGTCATTTGATGTTGATATTTGTATTGCGTTGATCATAATATCTTCTTTTTGCTTTAGTTCTACTAATTTATTAAGTTTGTTTATATTAAGAGATAAACTTTGTATCTTAAAGTTCATTCAGGGTAAAGTGCCATAGATTTAGGTTAAACCTTATGTATTTTGCTGTGGGTAGGTAACAGCCTATCGGGGCTATTTTCTTTGTTAATACAATTTAGTAGGTGCCCTATTTCCATTGCTTTTAGGGTAGTAGCGTTAATCTATGAGTTGGCTATACCACTAAAAGCCTTAAAAAGCCTTAAAGGGCCTTATTAGTAAAGCAGTATGTTGATAACATTAACATTATTAACTGAATAACATAAAATATTTACAATAAAGGTTGTAATTTTTTTTATGCTGAGGTATAATCTAGCACGTTAATTTTAGTTATTATAGTAAATTAACTTACTTTATGAATGTAGAACTTTAATAATTTATATACAAAAACTTTTCCATTCATTACACTCTTTTAAACAATTTGCCGTATCTTTGTCCGTTTGAAGAAATCTAATGCAGCATGAATAATCTAGTTGAAAAACGTAGTTGTGTCGTAGTAGAAGTAATTATATTGGTCAAATTCAGGCAAATCATCCAGCTAAAATGTAAAAAATTCTGTATGCGAATATCATCGCTTTAGAGGAATACACAGGGGATTTTAAAGAGCAAAGAATGTGACTTTTTTGAAGGATCTGATTAAATATGGCAAATTCTCAACCTGAATTTGGAAAAATAAGATCAATTCTTTGGCCCATACATAATTATGAGCTAAAAAAATTGATACCAATGATTTTATTGTTTTTCTTTATTTTATTCAATTATACGATATTAAGAGATACAAAAGATACTCTTATTGTAACAGCCCCTGGTGGCGGTGCAGAGGTTATTCCATTCCTTAAGTTTTGGGGCGTGCTTCCTTGCGCTATAATCTTTATGTTGATTTACGCTAAGCTAAGTAATAAGGTGACAAAACCTCAATTATTTTACTACTCGGTAATGCCTTTTTTAGTATTTTTTGGGCTTTTTGCTTTAGTGCTTTATCCTGCTAAAGATTATTTACACCCTAATGAATTTTGTGATATGTTACAAGATCATTTACCAGTAGGTGCTCATGGACTAATTGCGATACTAAGAAACTGGACTTATTCTTTATTTTACATTATGTCTGAATTATGGGGCAGTGTAGCTTTATCACTACTTTTCTGGGGTTTTGCTAATGACATTACTAAGGTTTCTGAATCTAAAAGATTTTATGCTTTATTTGGTCTATTTGCTAACTTCTCATTAATTGTATCTGGTTGGTTAATTAAGTGGGCGTCTGGCGTTCGTGAAAATCTTCCTGTAGGTGCAGATCCATGGCAGTTATCTTTATATTACTTGATAGGCATGGTGTTTGTATCTGGCTTAGTTGTTATGGCTGTATACTGGTGGATCAACAAAAATGTATTAACTGATCCTAGATTTTATGATCAAACTCAAGTTAAGAAGAAAAAATCTAAACCTAAGCTATCTATGAAAGAAAGCTTTAATCAATTAATTCGTTCTAAATACTTAGGTTGCATTGCTATATTAGTATTAGCCTATGGTGTTTCAATAAACTTAATTGAAGTAACTTGGAAAAGCCAGTTAAAATTACAATATCCTGATCCTAATGCTTATAGCACATTTATGGGTAGCTTTTCACAAATAACAGGTATTGTTACTATATTTATGATGCTTTTTGTTGGTGGTAATGTTCTACGTCGCTTCGGCTGGGGCGTTGCAGCATTGATTACTCCAGTGGTGCTTTTAATAACTGGTGGTGTTTTCTTTAGCATGATTGTTTACAGTAGTGATCTATCTAATGTAGTTGCTTATTTAGGTACAACACCTTTAATGATGGCAGTTATATTTGGTACAGCACAAAATATTATGAGTAAATCAAGTAAGTATGCATTATTTGATCCTACCAAAGAAATGGCTTACATACCTCTAGATCAAGAGCAAAAAGTTAAAGGTAAAGCTGCTGTAGACGTAGTAGCTGCTAGAATGGGTAAATCTGGTGGTGCATTAGTGCAACAAGGATTAATCCTTTGGTTAGGCTCTCTTGCTGCAATCACACCTTATGTTGCTGTAATTCTTTTCGGAATAATTGGTTGCTGGATATTAGCAGCACGTTCGTTAAACAAACAGTTTATAGCACGTACTCAAAATCAAACTACTGATACAGACGACTCTGCATCAGGAAATACTAAAGATGGTGCAGTAGCTAGTCAAACTGCATAATATCTTTATAAATTAAATATCCTATGCAAGCCATATTTTATGGCTTGCTTTTGGATATTTAATTTTTTTGTTATAAAATACCAACAGGATAATTTATAATCCTGTTATATGTATGGGTTTTATACATTTAAATAAAACCAAGTCCTTGCTTAAAAATAATAGTTATTTGCTATTTTTAGGCTTTAATCCATAAGGAAATTTAATGCGTCATTACGAAATTGTTTTTTTGATTCATCCAGATCAAAGCGAAAAAGCACAAGAAATAATCGAAAGATACAAGGAAATCATAGCTAAAGCTGATGGAGTTGTACATAGATTAGAAGACTGGGGTAGAAAAGCTCTAGCTTATCCAATTAAAAAAGCATATAAAGCTCATTATGTAATAATGAATATTGAATGCGATAACCAAACCCTTATAGAAATAGAAAATAATTTTCGTTACAGTGATGCGATAATTCGTAATTTAGTAATCAAAAAAGATAATGCTGTTACTGAACCTTCTATAATGATATCCCCTGAAGATAGTAACGCTCAGCCTGTAAAAGATGCAGAAGCTGAAAACACTGTTAAATAAACTTTTTCATAGAAATAACAAGTAACTATTTATCATAAACTTTTAACTTTTTGAGAATTAAATTTATGTCACGTTTTTTTCGTCGTCGCAGATACTGTAAATTTACTGCTGAAGGTATATCTGAAATTGATTATAAAGATATAGAAACTTTAAAAGCATATATTTCTGAAACAGGAAAAATTGTTCCTAGTAGAGTTACAGGAACTAAAGCTAAGTTTCAACGCCAATTAGCAACAGCTATTAAAAAAGCTAGGTTTTTAGCACTACTTCCTTATATGGATAACCACTAATATTTACATAGGGTATTTATTTGAATGCAAGCCTTAGCACTACTAGCGATGCGCAGCAAAACTCATGCTATCATTATACTTTTAATTTTAGGATGTTTGCCGATTGTCTGCTGGTTAAATGTTGCAATTACAGGATTTTTAATTTTATGTAAAGGGACAAAAGGTATTAAAATATTACCTTGGTCTATATTACCTTTTTTAGTCTTGTTATGGGTTGATGCAAACAAATTAAATTATATTCTAATAATCACTGCTTTAATAATTACAGTTTGTGGTGCTTTTATATTAAGAGCTACAGAATCTTGGTCTGTAGTGTTAATGTCATTAGTTCCTATAATGGTATTGTTATTAATAGTTTTTAAAATATTGATGCCTGATGCTTATAGCCAATTAAATACTATGTTGGAAACTGTTTATCAGGCGTTAAACCAACAAGCCAACCATAGTGTGTCGGTTGCAACAGTTAAGAAGCTTAATACTTATATAATAGATGGAGTATTACAGGCCTTTACATTTATTTTATCTGTGGGGTGCTTGTTTTTGGCAAGATCTTGCCAAGCTAATATCTATAATCCAGAAGGTTTTAAGCTTGAATTTTATAATATTAGGCTAGATAAGCTGAGTATATTTTTATTATTCTTATCAATAGCTGCAATAAAAATAAGTTATTCTTTTATAGTAATAACTTTTATAATGACGGTACCATTTTTTATTGCTGGATTATCGTTATGTCATAAATTTTGCGTAGCAACTAAGTATAAAAATATCCTTTTAGCTTTGTTGTATACTAGTATGATATTTTTAATTCAAGTTATGTATTTAGTAACTGTTTTTTTAGCTTGTTTGGATACAATATATAATTTTCGTAACAAACAAATTATTAAGCAAGATTAGTAATATTACATATTAAATGTTATAGAGTAAAAACATGAAAGTTATTTTATTAAAAAAGATAGCTAAATTAGGAAATATAGGCGACATAGTCAAAGTATCTCCTGGTTTTGCTAGAAATTTCCTCATTCGCTTTGGGGCTGCTACATTGGCTACAAATGAAGCAATAGCATCATTTAAAGAGAAGCAAGATAAACTATTCGCAGCAGCAGAATTAGATTTGGAAAGTGCCAAAAGACGTGCTGCAGAAATGAATGATATAGAGATAACCCTAACTGCTAAAGCAGGAGCTACGGGTAAACTCTTTGGTTCTTTTACAGCAAAAGATTTAGCAGGAGCAATTACTCAGGCTGGTTTTAAAACAGAAAAAAGAGAGATTATGTTACCAAATGGTCCAATAAGATCAGTTGGAGAGTATAACATAGGCGTGCATCTACATGCAGATGTAAATGCTTCTATACGTGTTATTGTTGTAGCTGAAGAAGAATAAGTAATTTATTCGTTTTCAAGTTGAATATGACCTTCAGCAGAAGGTCGTGTTTAACCACTAGCAACAATATTTTCTGATGCTTTTTGGTAGTCTGTCATTTTATCGAAGTTCATATAATGATAAATATCACTAGACATACTTTGTAACTTACTAGAATACTGCATATAAGTATCTACATCGGGTATTGTTCCTAATAATGCTCCAATAGCTGCTAACTCTGCTGAACATAGATAAACATTAGCACCATCACCTAACCTATTAGGGAAGTTTCTAGTCGATGTCGATAGCACGGTTGCACCTGCCTCTACCCTAGCTTGGTTGCCCATACATAAAGAACAACCAGGAATTTCTGTACGAATACCCTCTTTAGCAAAAGTTTTATAGAAACCTTCTTTCTCTAATTGTTGTTTATCCATTCTTGTCGGAGGAGAAATCCAAAACCTAGTTTTTAATGGCTCATTAAATGATTCAATTAGTTTTCCGGCTGCACGGAAGTGTCCTATATTAGTCATGCAAGATCCTAAAAATACTTCATCTATTTTATCACCAGCTACTTCAGATAATAATCTAGCATCGTCTGGATCATTAGGTGCACATAAGATAGGCTCTTTAATTTCATTAAGATCTATTTCAATAACTTCTAGATACTTAGCATTTGTATCTGCACGCATTAGTTTAGGGTTTGCTAGCCAATCTTCCATTTTGCTAATTCTTCTTTCGATGGTTCTACGATCGCCATAGTTTTCGCTAATCATCCATTTTAACATTACTATATTAGATTGTAGGTATTCAATTACCGAAGAATCAGATAGCGTAATAGTACAACCAGCAGCTGATCTTTCTGCCGAGGCATCGGAAAGTTCAAAAGCTTGTTCAACAGTAAGATGCTCTAAACCTTCTATTTCTAAAATATTTCCAGAGAAAATATTTTTTTTGTCTTTTTTATCTAAAGTTAGTAACCCTTGTTTTAAAGCTGCGTGCGGAATAGAATGTACTAAATCTCTTAAGGTTATTCCTGGGTTCATTTTACCTTTAAAGCGTACCAATATAGACTCAGGCATATCTAATGGCATTACTCCAGTTGCTGCTGCAAAAGCAACTAGACCTGACCCGGCAGGAAAAGAAATACCAAGTGGAAAACGAGTGTGTGAATCGCCGCCAGTACCGACAGTATCTGGTAGTAGCATACGGTTTAACCAGCTATGAATAATGCCATCACCAGGTTTTAATGAAACCCCACCTCGATTCATAATAAAGCTAGGTAAAGTATGTTGAGTATCTAAATCTACAGGTTTAGGGTAAGCAGCAGTATGGCAAAATGATTGCATAACTAAATCAGAAGAAAAACCTAAGCAGGCTAAATCTTTTAGTTCATCTCTTGTCATCGGCCCAGTGGTATCTTGAGAACCTACTGTAGTTATATGGGGTTCGCAGTATTGCCCAGGACGTATACCATCAACACCACATGCTTTACCAACAATTTTTTGTGCTAAAGTATAACCTTCAGTTGTTTGTTTTGGTTCTTGAGGACGACGAAATAATGTAGATGACTCTAAACCTAATTCATGTCGAGCTTTATCGGTTAACCCTCTACCGATAATTAGGTTAATTCTACCGCCAGCACGTACTTCATCGAACAGTACATCAGATTTTATTTTAAAGTTTGCTAAAACATCACCAGTTGCTGATAAAATCTTACCTTCGTATGGCAGAATTTCGATAATATCGCCCATGGCTAGTTTATCTACAGGAGCCTCAAAAACTAATGCACCTGCATCTTCCATAGTATTGAAAAAAATTGGAGCTATCTTGCTGCCTATGCAAATTCCACCTGATTTTTTATTTGGAACTCCTGTGATGTCATTACCAAAAAACCACACTACTGAATTAGTAGCAGATTTTCTTGAAGATCCGGTACCTACGACATCGCCAACAAAAGCTACTGGTAAACCTTTGGCTTTTACTTGTTCTATTTGGGTTAATGGACCAACAACTCCTGCTTCTATAGGCTCTAAACCATCGCGCTTCATTTTATAAGCAGAACGTGCATGTAGCGGGATATCTGGTCTTGACCAAGCATCGGGAGCAGGTGATAAATCATCGGTATTAGTTTCACCAGTTACTTTAAAAACACAAGCTTTTATGCTTTTAGCTACTTCTGAATTATTAGTAAACCATTCAGCTTCAGCCCAAGACTTAATAACATCTAAAGCGAACTCATTAGTTTTAGATTTTTCTGCTATATCGTGAAAGGCTTCAAATACTAATATAGTATGTTTTAATTGTTCGGCTGCAAGAGGAGCTAGTTGTTTATCATCAAGCAAGTTAATTAATGTAGCTACATTATAGCCACCATGCATATTACCTAGCAATTCAACTGCTAATTTTTTATCTATTAATGGTGAAGTAGATTTTCCCTCGACTATGGCAGATAAAAAGCCTGCTTTTACATAAGCGGCTTCATCTACGCCAGGAGATACTTTAGTAGATATTAAATCTAATAATAAATCTTCTTCACCTTGGGGTGGTTTTTGCAATAATTTTACTAAATCGTCAGCTTGTTCAGCAGTTAATGGCAAAGGAGGAATTCCTAATGCCGAACGTTCTTCTATATGTTTTTTATATTCTGATAGCATATTTTATCCTTTGACTGTTGGTTATGTTACATATATTCTACAATAAAATTATGAATTATACTCTTTTTGTAAAATAAGGCTAAGTATTGCTTGGCGCACAAAAATTCCATTTTTTGCTTGTTGGAAATAATAAGCATATGGTGTGTCATCGATAACAGTAGGCAGTTCTGTTAATCTAGGAAGAGGGTGCAGTATTTTTAAATTTTGTTTCGCATATTGTAATAACTTTAAATTAAGTGTAGTTATGCCATTAGCTATAGTATTATTTGTAAAACGTTCTTTTTGTTCTCTAGTCATATATATTATATCTGCTTCAGGTATTACATCAGCCATATTGTTAGTTAATTTATAACTGTTATTATTTTTCTTTAATAGCGATATATTTTTTTCTGGAAGTTGTAAACCTTCGGAAGCAACAAAAGAAAATGAAGTATTAAACTGAGATAACGCTTTAATTAAAGAATTTACTGTGCGTGAATGTTTTAAATCTCCAGCAAAAGCAACATGCAAATTGCTTAATGTACCTTGGCATTCTTGAATACTAAATAAATCAATTAATGTTTGTGTAGGGTGTTCATTGGCACCATCACCACAATTTACCACTGGAACCTCAGAATAATCAGCTGCTAGTTGTGCCATACCTGCTTGAGGGTGTCTAATTAATAGTAAGTCAGCATATGCACTCATAACTCGTATGGAGTCTTCTAGAGTTTCACCTTTTGCAAAAGAGGTTGCGTTGATATCGCCTAATCCAAGTATTTTAGCGTTAAGTCTTAATGCTGCTGACTCGAAAGATAGTCTAGTTCGGGTAGATGGTTCAAAAAAGCAACAAGCAATTATTTTATTTGCTAATAGATTATATTCTGCTTGCTGTTTTAACTCTGTTGCACGTTTAATGATATTAGTTATATCAGTTGTGGTTAATGCAGACATAGATATCAGATGTCTGTTATACAAATTATTCATTAGTGATAAACCTAATTAATTTACTATACTGGAGAGTTTATATCGATAAACAAGTGTTGTATTCCATGTGTGTTTTGTATCCAGCTACCTAAAGCCTGAACTCCGTATCTTTCTGTTGCATGGTGGCCTGCACTTATATAATGAATATTATTTTCGCGTGCAAAATGCACGGTATCTTCTGAAATCTCTCCACTAACAAAGGCATCAACTCCTAAAGCTAGAGCTTCTTTGATCATACGTTGCGCAGCTCCAGTACACCAAGCTATTTTTTTAATCTGTTTATCGCCAGCATTTATGCAAAGAGGTTTACGGTTTAACCCTGTTGCTATAGATTGAGCAAATTGTTCTAAACTAATAGCAGAGCCGTTAACTGTTCCCCAGTTACCTATAGGAGTTGTAGTTTGAGGCTGTAAACCGCCGCAGACTTTCCAGTTTAGAATCTTTGCTAATTGTACATTATTACCCCAAACTTGATGAGCATCTAGTGGCAAATGATAAGTAATAAGACTAATACCATGATTAAACAAAGTAGCTATTTTTTTTGCTAAGGCACCGCAAATGGTAGGGCTATCTGACTTCCAAAAAAAACCATGATGTACTAATAAGACATCAGCTTGATGCTTAACTGCTTCATCTATTAACAGTTGACAAGCTGTTACTCCTGATACAATTTTATTTATTGGCTTATTAAAACTAGCATCTATTTGCAGGCCATTCGGGCAGTAATCTTTAAATAATTCAGGCGTTAATTCGGTATCGAGTATGTTGATAAGATCTGAAATAAGCATAATTTAATTTGTAGCATCAGTAAGTTATAGAAAAATTATAATTCTTCAAGCAAAGAATACTGACTAGAATACCATAAACTGAGTTTATATACACTTTCTAGTTGAATAGAGGTAACAAATTTTATTAAAAAATATTAAATGATTATTAACTATACTGCTATAGATAAGATTATTGTTTTAGCTATTTAATTACCTTTTATATCTTATAACTATATAATCACTTGCTAAAAACTGCATCTTCATCTATTAGGTGTATATTTTTCTTATTCAATAAAGATGTTTAAATTGTTTAATTGTTGCTTTGATTATTTTTTTTGGATCGTCTTCACAACGACTACAATTTATATAGCATTCCAGCCATTTTCGCTCTTTGTTGTACATACCAAGTATAGGACTATACGGTGACGGTGTTACTTCTCTGATTTCAGGATATTGGTTATCTAAAGTTAATAAAGTATTTATTATCTTGCTTGGATTAATGCCATTTTCTATAAGTTTTTTTTGATTTTCTCTTACAATAATAGCAATTTTTTGTCTTTCTGCTACGGGATTAGATGTGTCTATATTTATTAAAGTCTTGTAATTACCCCTAAACACTTCTTTATCCCGCGTTCCTTCGGCAATGACACTTTCTATTAAATCTAATGAAACATTAAGTGGAAAATCATTTAAATATGTTTTTAATTTAAATAAAAACCAAGCAGCATTTTTTATATCTATACTGCAGAGATTGTAATATTGCTTAGGAAATATTGTATAAGAAACACAGAAATAATTTTTAAAGATACGTTCGAAAGCATTGTCTATAGAAAGTAAAAAATACTTTTGATCACTTATACCTTCATTTAAGCATAAAAATAAAGCAATGTCTATAGCATTAAAGTTAGAAAATTGACTCTCTATTATTTCTCTATTTTTATATAAATCATGTATAAAATTAAATATTTGGGTACGATTAGTAAAAGTTTTTTCTTTTTGACAAACTAATTGTAAATCTTTTGCAAAAAGATCATTTGGCATTAAATAGTTAGTAGAATTACCAATGTTCTTATATGGTATTAATTTATTATTTATAAAAGACTCAGTAGAGCATCGAATTAAGTTAATTGGTAAAGCCCACAGCCTATTGATCTGACTAATTGTTAAATTTTCTGTATATGGTATTACAATGTCTCCAGTCCTCAAGGTACTAATGGCATCTATACGTTTTAAAGTAGCTTTACACTGATTAAAATAATCCTGATTTTTTAAGCTAAATACTTCGCTGTTATATATTTTATTCATAGCTTTTTCAAAATCAGTAGTATTTTCTAGCATTTTAGACCAAGGTAGATTTTGAATATCCATTAAAGTACAAGA
>CAKMZJ010000072.1 GCA_929200395.1 Candidatus Gorgonimonas eunicellae
AGTGTTTTAACGATGAAGTAAATCTTTTTAATAGCCCCCAGAGGGCAAGTTTTTTAGGTTAAACTTAAATTTCTACATACCCATCATTTGTTTAATATCATCAATATCACCACTTATATCACTAATATCATTTTCATTAATAAAATTTTCTTCAGAAAAAATATCTAACTGACAATCATCTGGCCATTTTGATAGTTGATATTGGTTATTATCTTCATTAATAGTTTCTTCTATAGAAGTCATATCAAGCTGAGTAATCTCTCCTAGATATTGGTTGCTATTGGTATTATTAATATCTTTTACAGAAGATATAGAGGGCAGAGATTGATTTGCTAATTCTAATGTTTGGTATTTATTTTTGTCTTGATAAAAATTTTGTTTGTCATTACTAGCTAAAGTTGTTTGGTAATTTTTTAAAGGTTTTTCATTTGGATGTTTATTTTTATGATGCCTATCTCTTATAGCTTTAGAATAAAAACTTTTATCACAAAAGTTGCATGTATAAGGTTTTTTATTTGGGTGTTTATCTTTATGATGTTGTTTTAATTTTGTTGCTTGTGGGTAAGTTGCAACACAAAGATCGCATTTATAAGTTTTTTTTTGTTTGCATTCAGCTAGTGCTTTACCATTATGAATTTTTTCAAAATGAAGTTTTCGACCTCGTTCAGTAACAAATTTTTTATCGCAAGCAATGCATGAATAAGACTTATATTTAGGATGCGATCTTGAATAATGGTATTTTTTTTCTTGTTTAGTGGCAAGAGGTTTTTGGCAAAGATCACATGTATACTTGCGGTCTTTTAATAATACTCTATCTAAGTGCCTTCTTGAGATGTTGTGTTCTTTTAAACTAAGCTGGGATGCAAAGGTCATATCGCAAATAGAACATGAATAAGACGAGAACACACCATGAGTTTCTTTGTGTTTTCTTAATCTTTTTGAAGAAAAAAATTTTTTTTCACAAAGATTACACCCATATTTGTTTTTGCCTGCATGTTGTGCTAGATGATTGTTTAATTGATACGGGTAAAGAAAGCTATCATTGCAATCTTCAAAAGAACATACATACTTTTTTTCTATACTACTTGCTTGACATTTTGCTTGACATTGTTGTGATTTAGTATTAATACCAACTTGTTGTTGAGGGGGCTGAAAGTCAAGATTTTGCTTATTTTCTATAACTACTTGCACAGTGATATCCTATAAATTTAATATTACCAAAATATTATTTATTAGATTAAAAATCTATTATTAATGAGGCAGATAAAATAAATATTTCTTTTAATAATTATATTTCAACATATGACATGGATTTGTTAGCGTTATCACTTAAAAAATTTCTACAAATCCATCATTTGTTTAAGTTCATTGACATCACCATTTATATCACTAATATCATTTTCATTAATAAAATTTTCTTCAGAAAAAATATCTAACTGACAATCATCTGGCCATTTTGATAGTTGATATTGGTTATTATCTTCATTAATAGTTTCTTGTGTAGAAGGCATATCAAGCTGAGTAACTCCCCCTAGATATTGGTTACTATTTGTATTATTAATATCTTCTACAGAAGATATAGAGGGCAGAGATTTATCTGCTAATTCTAATGTTTGGTCTTTATTTTCGTCTTGATAGAAATTTTGCTTGTCATTGCTAGCTAAAGTTATTTTGTGATTTTTTAAAAGTTCTTCATGTTGAGTTTTCTGATGATGAACTTTGGTACTTTTATTCAAAAAATTTTTATCACATAAGTTGCATATATAAGGATTTTGATTTGGATGTCTTTTTTTATGATGTCGTGTTAATCTCTTTAATTTTGGATAACCTTTATCACAAAGATCGCATTTATACTTTTTTATGTGTTTAGCTTGTGTTTTATTATTATGAATTGTTTTATAATGATGCTTTTGAACTTGTAAAGTGACAAAGCGTTTATTGCAAGCACTGCATGGATAAGGCTTATATTCAGGATGCGATATTGAACAATGGTATTCTTTTTTGCGTTTAGAGGAAAAGGTTTCTGGACAAATATCACATGTATACCTGTTATGTTTTAATGAAGCCATAGTTAAGTGCTTTTTTGAGATATTGTGTGCTTCTAAACTATAAGAGCTTGCAAGGCTTTTATTACAAATAGAGCATAAATAATTCGAGAACACACCATGACTTTCTTTGTGCTTTCTGAAACTTATTGCAGAAAAAAATTTTTTTTTACATTTATCGATATTGCACTCATATTTTTCGTTACCTGTATGTTTTGCTATATGATTTGTTAATTCATACGGGTAAAGAAATCTATCATCACAAATATTACATCTATACCGTTTATTTATACTACCTACACGATATTGTTTTAACTCAGCATTACTAACAACTTGTTGTTGAGGGGGTTGAAAGTCAAGATTTTGCTTATTTTCTATAACTACTTGCACAGTGATATCCTATAAATTTCATATTGCTAAAATATTTTTTATTAGATTAAAAATCTATCTTAAAGTTCTTATAGTACTCTAGAAATTTTTATTTATATAAACATGGCAGATAAAATAAATATTTATTTTAATAATTATAATATTTACAGCTAATAGAGAAAAAATATTGCTAGTATTCACAAACCCATGTCATATGTTAAAATACAACTATACACGTGGCAGATGAAAATGCTAGTTTTCAGGGCTAAAGAAAAAGATCTAATTCGAGGCAAAATGCTGAAGGAATGCAAGTGCATTTCAAAGCGTTTTAACGATGAAGTAGATTTTTTTAATAGCCCCCAGAGGGCAAGGCTTCTAAGCTTTTATCCTACGTTAGTATTTCTTGATTTAGTCGACACTAAATCTGCGAAACACTGCCTTGACTAAAAACTTATAATCACTTGCTGAAAACCCGCATTTCCAACTTCCACGTGTATATTAACGGGTTAAAACATATGACAGTTAATTTTTATTTCAATTAAGCACTTTAATAATCTAAAACCCTTTGCCTTTAATCATAATAAGCATTGTTTTTAACATTATAGAAAAATCAGTAAATAACCATTTAAATGGATGACTCAAAGACAGCGCATACGCATGATCTAATGCAACCTTCACATCCATATGTTTTGTGGTTTCATTGTATCCCATATTTATTTGGGCTAATCCAGTAATTCCTGGTGGTACCTCATAGGTTCGCTCTATATAAAAAGGAATATCTTTTTCAAGATTACCACTAATTAAAGGTCGCTCTGGACGAGGCCCTACTATAGACATATCACCCTTAATAACATTCCATAATTGCGGTATTTCATCTACTCGAGTTTTTCTTAAAAATCTACCAAAAGCAGTTACTCGTGGGTCATTTCTTTTGGCTATTACTGGCCCTGTTTTAGTTTCAGCATCTACACACATAGATCTAAATTTATATAAAGTAAAAATTGACATGCAGTTTTCTTTTAATTTACCCACTCTTGTTTGTCGATAAATGATTGGTCCAGCAGAATCTAATTTTATTGCTATAATGATAATTGGCAATACTGGGGCAAGTATAACCAAGGCTATTAATGCTATTGTTAGATCGATAAATCTTTTTCCTACAGTCGCTACTGGATGTATATATGTTGCATGCATAGTATTTACACTCTAATATCATGTTAATCCATTAAAATATCTATTCTTTGTAAAAAAAATAGATATCCTGTATAACTTTTTATAATTATTTTATTTGTTTCTTCCAAATATTTGTTTTTAAACCAAAGAGATATTTTAAACAACCTATAGTTATAGCCATATAACTGCAAATAAAATGATGTATCCGCTTAATAACTTTTATTTTAGGCGTTTTATTTAATAATAAGTAGATACTTGAACAAGATAAAACACTCGCAAAACTTATAGAAAACACCATAAAAACCCAATACTCTTGGGATAAAAAAACTGCTGATACTAATAAACATATAAAAAATAACGGAATAAATGCTCTTAAAAATTTTCCAGAAAAAAACAAAAAAGCTATTTTATTATTATAATGTAACAACCTGATAAATTTTATTGCTTGTTGCATATTTCCTAATGAAATTCTTATTCTACGCTTAAAATTTATTGCTTCTGTTTCTGGCTCTAATTCTACAGCAATAATTCTGTCATCATAAATGCATCTATATCCCTGACTAATAATTTTAACAGGAATCCAAAAATCATCGTTTATTATATCTCGTGGAATTACATTGAATAATTTTCGTTTTATTGCATAACAAGCGCCATGCGCCCCCATAGTAGAAGCTAAACAACTTTCTTGTAATTTTACATTTGTTTGATACTTCCAATAAGATGACTCACCAACGGAAGCATCGATAAATTTATATTTACTACTAATTGCTCCTATTTTATGGCTTTTTAATTGCGCAGCTATTAATAATAAGCTATCTATAGACATTATTGCTGAAGTATCAGTTAGAACTATAATTTCTGCGATACTTTGTGATATCGCTTTATTCAAAGAATAAATTTTTCCTCGGTTAGTTGCGTTAATAATAATATTAAAATTTGCTAACCCTAATTCCTTTACAGTGTTTTTAGCGTATTTTTCAGTATTATCAGTACAGCCATCACATATAAGAATAAAACTAAGCTTCTGTTGTGGGTAATCAAGTATTGCCAAATTTATTATTTTATCAACAATATACTTTTGTTCGTTACAAGCTGGTATAACAATGCAAATGCTAGGGAATTTTTCATCTTGTATAGTTGGTTGGTAATTTCTTTTAAAATAACTGATATGCTTTATTTTTTTATTTTTAGTTATTACTTTTAACAATAACGGATAACCAATATGATGATAAAAGACTACTACAATAGATATAAAAAAAAGATATAAAGCAACTGTATTCATATTAATCAACACCTTGATATAATTCATTATATTTTTTAATTACATCTATTAAACTACAATTTGATTTTATTAAATTACGTAACCTTTGCTGTTCATTATTATTTAATAAACTACTTACTTTAGTTAACATAGCGTCTGATAATTGTTTTTTATTATGCTTTTCAATTAGTATTCCAGTTTTTTTATCTACAATCTCAGAACAACCACCGACGTTAGTAGCTATCACTGGCACTCCACAACTTTGAGCTTCTAAAATAGATAACGGCAAACCCTCCATAGCCGATGTCAAACAAAAAACATCTATAGCATTATAAAATGCTGGCATATCTTCTACTATACCCAAAAAATATACTCTTGAAACTATATCTAACTCTATAGACTGCTGCTTTAACTGTTGTTTTAATTCACCATCGCCTGCAAGGGCTAAAATAATATTATCTGGAAGCTCAGCAAAAGCCTCTAATAACAAACTATGACATTTAACTGCGGTAAATCTAGCGGCACAGCCAATAATTATACTGTTTTGTGGTAAACTCAATAAATTTCTAGCTTTGGTTTTATCAGTAATGATAAATTTATCTGCATCTACGCCATTAATAATTACTTGAGGGTTACAAATAGGAATATGCTTTGTTATATTTTTAGCAACGATATTAGCATCGGCGACTACTGTCGGCTTAAAGTATTTAATACATTTTGCTACTAGATTACTACGCTTCTTATTTTCTAAATGCCAAGCATCATGCTCTGTATGTATATGCTTACAATTAGCTATTTTAGCAGCTATACCACCATAAATTAATGGCCCAACATGATGAGTATGAATCACCTCAGCTTGTAGCTTTTTTAATAGTTTAATCATGTTAAAAACAACAAATAAATCTATACCAGTTTTTTTATTAAGAAAATATAAATCGGGTATTGATGCTAGTATATCCCAAGAATTCATTGAACTTTGTTCAGTTCCCTCTAAACTAATAACACTAATTTTATCATTAGGTGAGCAGCGTTTAAAATCTAAAACCATGGTTTCTATGCCACCAGGTAGTAAATGTTGAACTACATGTACAATAACATTATTCTTCATGATGATATTATTATCTCTTCTTTAAAATTATCATTATTAGAGTCATAATAAGGCTCAGACCCATCAGCTATTTTTGGAATTCTAACAATAACTGGTATCCCATAAGCTTGTTCTAAATCATCAATTAACCTTAATGTGGTGTCTGTTATTTCTGATATTGCTGCAATTGCAGTTCCTATACCTATTCCCGCAAATATTCCAGCTATGATAAATATAATTGCTGGAATTTTAATAGGTATTGTCGGATTAAACGGTTTATCAATAACTTTTACTCTTTCGCCTTCTTCATATTCAATTAAATCACTGGTAACCTGTGCTAGACCTTGTCTATACTTGAAATCATCATAAAGTTTTTTCTTTATTTCTACATCTCGGGTTAAGGTTGATAAACTCCTTTCTATTTCAGAAAAATCATATACTTTTGCACGTAAAGTTTCTATTTGTTGTTGGATATAATCTACTTCATTACGTAAACTAGTTACAATTGAATTAGCTTCCTGAACAGCTTGTAATTGTGATGCTAATATTGTAGTAGATTGCATATTACCTTCAGTAGAAACTACAGCTGTTGAAGATGCTAAATTCCATAATCTTTGTACATCATCGGTACTTAATTTTTCACTAGCATTGATAATCTTTTGCCGCTCTTGCTGTAATCTATTTAGCTCACGTATGGCTGCCTGAACTTGACTATGTTGTTCTGTATATCTTGATTTAAGCATACTAAGTTCTGTTTTTATTTTTATTATATTTTCTTCTAATTTTCCTACTATAGGGTTAGTATGCGCCAAATTTTTATTAAACTCAGAAAGCGAAGCTTCAGCACCAGCTAATTCACTTTTTTTATCAGCAAAACTTGCAGACAACTCTGTTAAGCGAGTAACATTAGCTTTATGTATTTCCGGTAACTCTAGAGCATGAGATGTTTTATATTCAGATAACTTTTTTTCTGCTAAATATAATTCTTGCTTATAAGTATCTACTTGACTATTTAAAAAATTCATTGATGTATTTTGCCAAGATTTATTAGGAGCAAGAATTAATTGAATTAAATGCTTAGTGACAGTTTCTAATATTTTTTTTATATCGGTTTTTTCTTTACTGTTATAGGATATTTTAATTAACTCGCCACCAAATGCTACCGATAGCGAAGATGAAATTTTAGAAATTTCTCTGTCTATGTCTGCATTAGTAGACTGCTCAGTAACATAGCCTAAATCATATATTACCGACTTTAATACCGTACGACTTTTTAATAATATCTTTAAAGCTTGTTGTCTTTCTTCTAAATTAGTAGAAACAGAAAAATCTTCAAGAATAGGATTCATTTCTGTGGTATCTTGCAATAAAATAGTTGTATGCGATTCATAATGCGAAGGAGCTAAAAAGCTAACAAGAAATCCAATTACCGGCATAATTAAAGTTGGAAGTACTATAGTATATCTATAACGCCAGGCAGAGTTACAGATTTTAAATATATTTTTTACTATCCTTATATTCACTTATTATCCCCATGAAATACTAATTAGAGCTGTATCTTTATTAAGTTTTGCGTCATAGAATAATTCTATATCATCAACAAAAGGATAAATAGCTTCATATAGTCGTTTTATTCTAATCCATGATAAATTTAACGATCCTTTTTTTGCGTTATTTGATGGTGAGATCCACACTCTAACAGCAATATCTTTATTTGGTTTTATTGAAGAAATAAATGATATTAGTTTATTTTCTTGTTTTTTATCTAAAGTATTTTTATTGTTAGCAAACTCAACTATTATCTCATGACTACTGTTGTTTTTTTCTAATACATTAATTGGTTTATTATACGCACAGGATGATAAAAAAAATATTAGCGTTACCGCAACAATTAACTTAGTTGAAGTCTGTATTAATAAATCCACTATCCATCCTTGAATAAAATATATTATTTAATTACAATTTATTTATTAGTAATCGATATGTAATTTAGCTTTTTTTTGTAAATAATCAAATAGCTTAACTAAATCTAGAGCTTTATTACCCCAAGATTCATGTTCTACTAACTGCTGACGTTGTAGCTTTTGTTCTTTAAGACCATATGCACGTTGAATTGCCTGAAAAAAATGCTCGCCTTTTTTTTGTATAGCAATAGTATCACTATATTCTTCTACTTCTGGAAAATAAGTAGATACTACTGATGTTCCTGAAGCTAAATATTCTCTTAATTTAAGAGGGTTGCAAGACTTTATTTGCTGATTATCTTTAAATGGCAACATAGCAACATCCCAATGCTGTACATATGCAGCTAGTTCCGTATGTTGTTTATTACTCAGAAATATTACATTAGGTAAATTCTGTAAAATAGAAATATCTGTTTTTATATCGCCAATAAAAACAAAATACCAACTAGGCAAAGCCATGGCAGATTGTGCTATCATTTCAATATCTATCCAATCTGATATACTGCCATAAAAACCTGCTATAGGACCAATATCAGGTAAATCATATGGTCGTTTTTTAGGTGTTGAAAACATTCTATAATCTACACCATGAGATAACAGCACTGTTTTTTTATTATTAATTTTTTTTAATAATTTTTTACTAGAAACTAACACCATATCAGCTTTATTAACAAGGTCTTTTTCTAATTTTTCAACAACATTATGATCAACTCCAGATAACCCCGAAAAATCATCACCACAATAATATACTACTGCCATTTCATTTAAACAACCAACCACTTCAACTGCTGTAGGTACTGAAATCCATAAAATCACATCCGTAAAATCTAAATGTTTCATAATAGCCATAAGTTGATTTTTAAGTAATGATCTATTTATCTTTCTTACCCATTTACTTCCATGAAAAGGCAATACTTGAGGATGAATTACATAAGGGAACAACTCCGTTGACTGTGAAACATATTTCTTACTTGTGAGAGCATTTAAACATTTATTATATGTTCGTTTTATATCATAACATGTTAATTTAGGTGAACGCATTCCTATAGAATTTACCCATAGAATTCTATGATCTTCAGCTAATTGTTTCATCAAGTGTTGTGTGCTTGATGGCAAGCCGCCCCAATCTTCTCCAAAAACAACTAAATCAGCCATATTAGCTATCCGGTTTCATCTTTAATGATTTTATTACCTTTGCTGGTATGCCACCAGCAAGAACCCATGGTGGTATATCCCTAGTTACAACACTACCTGTCGCAACTATAGCTCCTCTACCAATTTTAACATTCCCTATAATCGTTACACCTGCGGCTATCCATGCATCGTCTTCGATAATTATAGTACCAACTTGATCATCTTCTTCTGGTAACCCTTGTGCTCTTTTAGTAGCATCTAGCGGATGTCCTGGATAGCCAACTAGCCTTACCTTAACTGCTAGACGAACATTATTACCAATAATAATTTTATCACCAACAAATAATTCATTTTGCCAACTAATTCCTACATTATTTCCTATTATTAGCTGTGGTTTAGATTTACTTGATGATCGCCCGCTAATTGTGCTGTGTCCAGATATCCGGCAATTGTCTCCTATAGATATATCTAGAGGACCAATTAACAATGGTATTTTAGAATATAATAATAAATTTTTTGGATTATTTTTAAGTTGTGTTTTAAATAATGGTGTTAGATAAAGAACACGTAATATATACTCAACTATTGCTAATATAATATTGTGTAACTTATATAAAGTACCATGTATAGGTTTAATTACCGGAAAATTAAAATACCTTATATAATTAATAATAGCTAATATTAGCCTTGACAAACCACAATTTTTATTTTTTATCCACATTTTTAAACGATGTAGCATTTAAATTCCTGTTATTATTAAAAATTTTTTTAATTAATAGCAAAATCGTTTAATTAAGCTAAAGCTTTATCAAATTTATCTTGTGGATAATAAGAATCCATATAATTAGCAATAGCAATGCTGATTGATGTGATGATATAAATCGGCCATAAAAAACCTTGGCTTAAAAAAGTACCAGATACACAAAAACCTACTAAACCAGCATAAGTACCAACGGCAATTGCCGTCATATGAGGATTATATTCTGTCGTGTTTTTTAACAGATCTAACCGCCGTAGCGATCCTTGAATAGAAAAAAATATTTGTATAATTAAATAAATAAATAAGCCAAAACCAAAAAAACCTGATTCAGACATAACTTGAAACCAAGTGCTATGTGTAACATGTGCTTGCCCTTCAGATCTACTATGAGTAGCATAATTCCAATAATTATCTAAAAATAACGATAACCCAACTCCCGTCATTGGATTTCTAAGTGCCATATTAAAAGCTGCTTCCCAAGCATGGATACGCCCCATAGCTGAAGCATCTACACCTTCTTCCTCTGCACCACCTGATTTTCTATCACTTATTCCAGCAGCTAAAACTAATACCATCATCGCCACAGCACCAATGCTTATAAGTAATAGTTTAGATTTAATTATACGTAATCCAAAAATTCCAAATACAGCAATAATCGCTAATAAACCACCACGACTTTGTGTTGCAATAATGGAAGATACAAAAACTACCATTCCTGCTAGCCCTAAAAGGGTTCTGAATTTTCCAGTACCTTTAGTAGTAGCAAAAGCTACAGCATAACTCATGGGAAAACTTAGCACTAAAGATAAATCGTTAGGATCTCCTAAACTAGTATTCGGAATAGTAACTCTAGTTTCTTCTACCATGCCGATGCCATTAGCATTGTTATGTAGAGTTACAAAGCCGACTGCTAATCCTGAACAAATAATAAGAAAATGTGCTAATTTAAAATGCCAAAATTCCGTCATCAACCATGAAATTGCTAACACCATAATACCTATTTTCATATAAACACTAGTGAAGCTTCCAAATGCTGTAGGTGGGTAACTAGAAAATGCAATTCCTATAACCACCCAACCAAAAAAACGTCCAAAATACTTATGCTCTCTGCGAAAATATATTTTTACATTCTCAGTAATAATTATGTGCCAGAATAATACAAAGTACGAAGCTAATGCTGTTAATAAGGGTATTTTAATTGGATCTAAAAAAGCAAAAACTTCATGCAATCTAAAAAAAGAAAACATAATAAAAATTAAGCAGACAACAAATGGCTTTTTAAGTATAAACACTAAACCATGTGGCAAAATAGCCAATGGTAACAAAGTTATTGGATGAGGAAAAATAAGACAAGGTAACGAAGCAACTAAACAATAGACATATGCTATTTTATGGCGGTAAACAGCATATAGTTTATTTATTATAGGAAATAATGCCTGCATATTTATTTGTATACCAAATTAGTTGCAACTTAATGTCTTAGGTAATTTCGAATTACCTTTAATTTATTGCGGAATAAAACACACATAATTGAGAAAAATATCACAGCTCCAGTTATTATAAGTAATGGTAATGCTATAAAATTAGCTAGCGAATCAAAATAGTTATCTTTAAGCACCCATAGTGCTAATAACATACAACTAGAACCTAATATACTAGGAAATAAAGCAAGTAAAATAGTTGCCATTTTTAAATGAAATACAGGAGTTATTATATATAAATGTATAAAAAAACTAATAATAGTTATTGCTAACCAAGCTAAACAAGCCCATATTAATCCATGATAACTTGCAAAAACAAACAAACTAAGAAATATTAGAGAATACAATAAACAAAAACTATTTTTGTGCGGTTTTCCCATCGCTGTGGTACCAACTGCTAGTAATTCTGATAGTATTTTAAACGGGCTAGATAAACATAGTATTTGAAATGGTATTATCGCAGGAATCCATTTTTCTGATAGAATAACAACTATAGCTTCATTAGCTACAGCACACATACCAAAATAGGTTGGAAATAGTAACATACTAGCTAAACTAATAGATTTTAATAAATATTTACCAGCAAGTTCAGGTTCTTTTTGTATTTTAGAAAAAGAAGCAAGTCCTAAATGATTTAACAGCTCGCCTATTTTATCTCCAGGTAAACTAGCTAAATTTCTTGCTACTGAAAAAAAACCCAAATCTAATTTATTAAATATTTTACCTATCCAAATATTAGGGAAAACATTCATTAAGTAACGGAGCATATCGTTCTTAGTACTAAAGCCACTAAAGATAAGCAATTTATAACAAGTAGCGAATTTTTTAGTTGGAAACGCCCAGTAAGGTGATATTATATTATAGCCAATTGTAAGTGATAACTTTAACAATAAATGCCCTGTTATTAAAGACCAAACTCCAAAACCCATGACTGCCATTACAATAGTAATTATGCTAGCAACAATGGTAGAATAAAACTGCACTTGCTCACGCTCCTTAAACTTCATTAACCTACTTGCTTGAGCATAGGGCAAGGTATGGAAAATCAAAATTATATGCTGGAAGGCAACTACTCTTATTGGTGTAATAATATCTGGCTCATCAAAAAATATTGCTATGCCAGGTGCTAAAAAATAAAATAATAAAAAGAACGTACAACAAGAAATAAGATTAATAGTAAAAGCTCGTCTATAAAAAAAATGATCTACTTCTTTAGCTTGTATTAATGCTTTGTGTACTCCAAAATCTCCAATTAAACCAAAAATTCCAATAAAAGCCATAACCATAGCCATTAAGCCATAATCATCTGGAGTTAATATCCTAATTAAAATTAAGGTGTTTACCCAGGTAAATACTTGCGCTATAACTCTTAATAAAGCTCCAACCTTTAACCCTTTTATTACTTTTGATCCTAAATCCATAATAGTCGCCCATAAATTTGTAATCTTATAAGTACTTCGGATAATTAGAGTTAAAATTCTACTTTTTATAAAAAGACTGTTACTTACCCTGATAGCATTGAAATAAAAACAGCCTTTAACTATAACTTCAAGTTTAACCATCAAACTTTTCCATAACTAACTAGTCTAATCATAACTACAAATTAATAATTATTAACGTTAAGAAGACTAACTATGGAAAATATTGATAGTACAGGTGCTATAAACACATCAAATTATAATACAATAACAAAAGATAATACAAAACCAATACAAAAAACAGCTATTAAAGCTGTAAATGATCAAAATAAAAAATTACCGTTAGTCAAAGGGCATTTTTCAGAAGATGGCACTGTATTTCCTGATGAATGCATTATTCTTAGAGGTTTAAATATTATAGAAAACAATCCTGATATTGGTAATATAGAACAAGATATTAGAACACAATGGTCTGCAAACACGAATGGCATAGGCGGTCAATTTAAAAAGACTACATTTGCTCATAATTTACCAATATTTCAATCTATGCATATGGGTATGGCTATAATTGCAGAGCATTATAAAAATAAATATAATATTGATATTTATTTTATAGATCATAACGTGAAATATTTAATTGGTAACCTAGTCAAACAATTAAAAAATAGCGAGCAAGTAGGTGTTATTACTAATGCTATACCTGAAACAGGACATATTACACCACTAATTATTTCTAAAAAAAATGAAGAAATATATATAGTAACGCTAGATTCTATTAATAAGAAGCACGATGGTTTTTGGTGTTTTTTCTCTTCCCCAACAAAACTAATTGAAATCTGTGGTACGCAACATTGTCATTTATTGCATGCAGGTATACTACGCCAACAAGATATGTATTCTTGTATTAGTGATGCTATCATTATATTAAAAAATGCTCTTAGAAAACCTAATTTAATAGCTGATTTACTTAAAACTAGTAAAACTGTAGAAGTTACTTGTGATGATAAAGATAGCGATAAAACTGTTTATCAAGTACTACTCGCAGAATTTCCTAAATTTTTATATAAAACAGTTCAAAATAGGCAATTATTAGATCAACTAACAACAGAAGACTTGCAAACTTCTTTAATATCAGAGCCTACAAATGTTTCACCTACAAAACAGCAAAAAACATTACAAACACATTTAATTAAATACTGTCGAATCCTAACTGTTTTAAGAGACATTACTGATTATGGTGATAAATATAAGAAACTAAAAACCAAACAAAATTGGTTAGTAAATACCTATTTACAAACAAAACCATATCGTATGCTGGTGAAATCTGTTGAAGAAATAGCAGATAGTAATGGTGAAATTAATCAAGAAATAGCAACAAAGCTTATAGATAAATACGTTAATCCTAGTTTTT
>CAKMZJ010000073.1 GCA_929200395.1 Candidatus Gorgonimonas eunicellae
TAATTACTTTATTTTTAAAGAACAATCACGTGTAAAAAGATGATATTTAATAATTAAACTAGTATACAGATATTTGTATTAGATTTTCATAACAATTTATAACATTTAATTACCATAAAACAGTAAATACTTTTATGCAACGTAACTATTGTAATAACATGCAAGAAACCTTATAATAAAATCAAAACTTTTGTATTTGCGGGGCTTTATAGCTATTAAAACTATCTAAAGCATTGTTAGAATAAAATAAAATTTAAAAAAAATTAGGGTTAAAATGAATAATTTAAATAAATTATCTGAGATATTAATATCATTAAATAGTGTAGATGATAAAAAATCTATAGTTGGATTAACTAGTACAAAACAAATAGTTACAAAACAACAGCATAATACTATAAATAAAAAACTAGGTGGCTTAACGGGCTCTATATTAGAAGAAGAAACATTTGAAGATAGTGTTACTAGACTAAAAGATAGACTAATTGATCTAAATATAAATATTGAAAAAAACTATTTAACTTCTGAAAATATAGAAAAAAAAATAAAACAAGGAATTAGTAATTTATTTCCAGATGAAGAAAATGCAGAATTGAGTATAGAAGCTGTTATACAGGATACAATGCCAAACATATTAAAAAATACAAATATAAAAGATCAAGTCAAGAATCTTGCAGATGAATTCGAGGTTGCAGTAATGATGGGGTTTAAACCAGAAAAACTAGAACTTGAAGAACGAAATGAAAAAGTACGTAAAGACTTACTAGTTGATATACATCATACTTTAACTCTTATTAGTAATGCATTCGAGTATCATTATGGTAATTTTTCTTTAAATATAGAAGCTGAAATGTTAAACTATAAAGATAAAAATCTTGAAGATCTTCAAAAAGTAGCATTATATACACGAAACAGATGGAAGGTGGCTGCTCAGGAAATGTTCGATATAAGAAAAAAATATGATTCTTTACCATTTGAGAGACGTAAAAATATAACTATATTTGAATATAATAAACAGATTAGTGATATAATGGTTTCGAATAATTATTCTTTTGAAAAAGCACTTGAACGAATTGATTTAAAGTTACGTGCCTAGTTAACTGTTGTATTTGTTGATAAGATCCTGTTTATGATCTTTTTATTAATAAAGATAAAAAGGCTAAATTTACAAATTGAGGGTGGCGTTGCGAATTGTACCATTATGAGTTTATACACCTTCTAACTGAAGGTATATACACGTGGCAGTTGGAAATATTACAAAGAAAATGACGACCCACATCCACAAGTTGCTTTTGCCTTAGGGTTTGTTACCACAAACTTAGAACCGTATAACCCTTCTGTATAATCTACCTCAGCCCCATATAAATACTGATAACTTAAAGAATCGATCATAAAATGTGCACCTTGGTGTTCAACTGAAGTATCATCTTCTGCAATATTGTTATCAAGCATAAAACCATATTGAAATCCTGAGCAACCTCCACCAGTTACATATATACGTAAAAATCCGCCTTCGCTATACTTATCATTATTAGCTAATAGTTGTTTAACTTTGCTAGCTGCGCTAGATGAAATTTTTATTGGAGATGCCTGGTTATTTTCTGTGGTACTCATTTGTATTAATGCCTAATAAATATTAATTTTTATAAAATATTTTATATTTTAGTGATGCCAATTTTTGTGCGTATAGCCTCTAAATTAGGTCTAGCTATACTTCGCGCTCTTTGAGATCCTTCATGCAACATTTCATAAATAAGTTTTGGTTGCTTGATAAAATCAAGGTACTTTTCTCTAGCTTCCGCTAATTGTAAGTTTATTATATCAAAAAGTTGCATTTTTAAATCCCCCCAACTAGATCCGCTTGCATATTCATTGGTAATATTAGCTAATTGTTCTTTAGATGCAAAGGCAGAAAATAATTCAAATAATATGCAATTATTAGTACTTTTAGGCTCCCCAGGTTGCAGAGAATTAGTTTTAATTTTTTTTATTAATTTTAATAATTTTTTCTCTGTACAAAAAATTGGTATAGTATTGCCATAACTTTTACTCATTTTTCTGCCATCTAAGCCTGTTAATACAGCATTTTTTTGTAATACAGCCTGTGGAATAGTTAAATCTGTTTTATATATATGGTTCATTTTGTTAGCTATATCTCGAGCCATTTCAAGATGCTGAACTTGATCACGGCCTACAGGAATTTCACTAGCATTAAATAATAGTATATCAGCAGCCATTAAAATAGGATAACAAAATAATCCCATACTAATTGCTTTATCATCATCTTTTGAACCTGATATTTGATTCTCTTGAACTGCAGCTTTATATGCATGAGACCTATTCATTAAGCCTTTTGCAGTAGCACAAGATAAAATCCAATTAAGTTCTAATATTTCAGGAATATCAGATTGTCTGTAAAAAATATCTTTTTCAGCATCAAGCCCACATGCCAACCAAGTTGCAGCAATTTCAAGTGTATTTTTAGATATTTCTTCAGGATTTTTCTGCTTTATAATTGCATGGTAGTCAGCTAGAAAAAATAATGAGCTTTCATTATTGTTTCTACTAGCAGTCACAGCTGGTTTAATAGCACCTAGATAATTTCCTAAATGAGGTATACCTGTTGTAGTAATTCCTGTAAGCAAGGGGCTTGATTTAGATTTATCCATAAGTAGAACTCGATTTATAATGTACTTAATTTACGGGTGACAGTTAAAAATGCAGATTTTCAGTAAGTAATTATAAGCTTTTATCTAAAGCGTATTTTTCAATTTAGTATCAACTATATCAAAAAATACTAACATAGGATAAAACTTTATAAACCGCAACAGGCAGGGAACTAAGTGTATGCTAAATACTTATCTATAGTTTTAAATGCACTATTAGAGTCATTATTTGTTAACTCTTGATATAAATTATTTAACTGGCTGATCATATCTTGGCTATATTGTTGATCGCTTAAAATCCTATGCATTTCTTGGTATAAGTTATCACAGGTTGCTTTATCTTGCAATAATTCAGGCACAATAAACTTCTTTGATAAAATATTAGGCAATGCAACATAAGGTATTTTAATTAAAGATTTAATAATCATATATGAAAAACAGTTAACTTTGTAACTTACTACCATTGGTTTTTTATGCAATGCAGTCTCTAATGTTGCAGTTCCTGAAGCTACGATTACTGCTGTACTAGCTGCTAATACTAACTCTGACTGCCCTTCTATTAAAATCACATCTAGCTGCTTGAATTCTTTTAGGATCTCAGCTATTTTAGTTTTAATATGTGAATTTGCAGCTGGTATTACAAAAACTAAATCTGTAAAAGTTGCTTGTAATTTACTTGCTGTTTCAATAAATAGTCTTCCTAGCCGGTTTATTTCTGCATTACGACTACCAGGCAATATTGCAATTACTCTTTTATTTTCTGGTACTTTTAGCTTTTCTTTTGCTTGCTTCTGATTAACAACATTAACTATTTTATCTGTGTATGGATGCCCCACAAAGGTTGCAGGAATATCATATTTACTATAATATTCAACCTCAAAAGGAAATAACGTTAGCATATGGTCTATCTTTTTTTTAAACTCCATTATACGATGCTCTCGCCATGCCCATACCTTAGGGCTAACATAATGAATACAAGTAATACCAGCTGCTTTTAAAGGTTTATATAGCCTAAAATTAAAATCAGGAGCATCAATACCAATTACAACGTCAGGTTTATCAGCAAGAAATTGTTGAACTAAATAATTTTTTAGTTTTATAAGTTTAAATATAGACCCTAAAACTTCAACAACCCCCATAAGTGATAGTTGATCTATCGATGCAAGATTATGGAAGCCTTTGCTTTTCATATCTTCACCACCAATACCATAGCAATAGGCATCGGGATACTTGTTACGAATATCCTCTAATAGCTTTGCACCTAATACATCTCCTGATTTTTCTCCGGTAATTATAGCAATTTTTTTTACTTTTTCTAGCTTATTAACACTATCAAAGTTATTCACCTTGTGATCCCTCTTTTAGAAGTTTTCAAAGAATCTATTAGTAAGTTTAATTCCTTTGATGGCGTAATTTTTTGTAATTCAGCTACGGCTTCGCTAGTTGTATACCCCATTCGATAAATTATCTTGTAACATTGATTTAACTGCCGTATCACTTTAGGTGAATAACCTCTTCTACGCATACCTTCATAATTCATTCCCTGAGTAATTGCCGGATGCCCTGATGCCATGACAAAAGCTGGAAGATCCTTAAATAACACAGTTTTAGCAGCTGTCATACTATATGAACCTACCTTACATTTTTGGTGAATAGCGGTGTACCCCCCAAAAATAACACCATCTCCTACATGAACATGCCCTGCTAGTGCTGTATTATTAGCTAAAATATTATCATTGCCTAACACACAGTCATGAGCAATATGAGTATATGCCATAATAAAATTATTGTTACCTATCAGGGTTAATCCATTATCTTGTACTGTTCCACGATGCAAAGTACAATTTTCTCTGATAGTATTGCCATTACCTATTTCTAACCATGTTACTTCACCATGATATTTTTTATCTTGGGAGTCTTCGCCTATACTATTGAATTGATAAATTTTATTATCCTGACCAATTCTAGTATACCCTTTAATAACAACATGATGATATATAATGCTATTATCTTCGATAAAAACATTAGGACCTATATAAGACCATGGCCCAATTTTAACATTGTTACCGATTTCAGCACTAGGATGCACTATAGCTGCTGGGTGAATGTCTACTGAGACACTTTCCTTTATTGAGATATCGCTTCTAATTTGTGTATCAGTCAAAACACTCTTTCCTTAACGTTAACCATATTTGATTTATTAGGTTAGGGTCTGACAAAAATTTATTTAAAGATAAATAGTACATATACCTAATTTATAAAAATCAAATGTTTTTAATTATAACCGGTCTATGATATTTATAATCTATAACTGACAAACCAAAAATACATATTCTACTTTAATGTGTATCTACCTTGAAAAGAAAATAATTCCCAAGGTCTTGTTACTAAAATTAAACTTGCTTATTAAGCCTAACAAAAAGTATATACACAAAGAAATTACTATAATAATACTACTAGATGCCTATAATTACTACTTTATATGATAAATTTATTCTTTAATAAAAAGAATAGATAAAAACCTGAAATAGAATAAACACTAAATTCTTCATTTGTTTTTTGATTTAATACAGAGTTATAAGTTTCATATTATAAAACTAATGCTTAAATATACACCTAGAATACTATTATAGCTGTGTTATTAAAGAAAATAAGACTTAAGTTATGCATAAAATTTAACATTTTATATCAGAAGATTTATAATTTTAAAACTGAACACTCAATTTTTAGCTATATATGCTCGTATATTTTTAATAAAGTAATATAGCTTTTTAAAGGTTGCTACATTTTTTCTCCAAGAATTAACATCCATAAAGCCTGTTCCAGAAGCATAGTGACCTGGACTAGTGATAGATTTTGTTATCATTGACATCCCATTTATTAGAGTATTGTCTGCTATATTAATATGTCCAGTAAATCCAGTGCTACCACCGATCATACAATTTTTTCCTATTTTAGTACCTCCAGAAATTCCTGAAAGAGATGCTATAGCAGTATTTTCTCCAATTGTTACGTTATGAGCAACTTGTATTAAATTATCTAATCTAACACCATTTTCTATAACTGTATTACCTAATGAACCTCTATCTATACAAGTATTGCAACCAATTTCGACGTTATCGCCAATAATCACACTACCAAAGTGTTCTATTTTATGCCACTTAACACCCTCGCGTGCATTACCAAACCCATCGCCACCGATAACAGCACCATGATGTATTATGCAGTTATTACCAATAATAATGTTATCAGATATCTGTACTGAGTTTTTAATATTAGTGTTTTTACCAATTATAGTGTTTGCTCCAATAAAACAACCACTAGAAATATAGGAATTATCTTTTATTGTTACATTAGAGTCAATAACCACATTAGCACCAATATATACATTGTTACCAATAACAGAATTATCTGCAATGATAGCGGTTTTATGTGCAAATGTTTCAGCAACCGGTGTTCTAGTAAATAGCTTAGATGCTTTTGCATATCCTAAATAAGGATCGTCTACAATTAACATATTAGTATTACAATATTCTTTAAACTTAGAACTTATTATGACCGCACCTGCATCAGTCTCCTTCAAATATTTTAAATGTTTTAAACTTGATAAAAAACTTAATTCATCTGATTTTGCCTTTTCTAAGCTATTAATACCAGTTATTACACAGTCAGAAGATCCTTGTAAATTTGCACCTATAGACTTAGATATAAACAATAGATTGTGCTTGTTTTCCATAATAATATTATTATACCTTTATGCTACTATTTATATATTATTTGTTCAGCTCTTGTAGAACATCACGAGTTATGTCTAGTTGTTTTGAACAATATAATATAGAATTGCGTTCTACTACGAGACTAACACCTAAAACTTCAGCTATTTTTTTTATTGATATTTCTATATCTGTTTGCATACTTTTACGAGCCTCTTCTTCATCTTTAACTCTAGAATCTTGAAATAGTTGTTCTTCTATTTGCAATAATTCATAATCATATTTAATTTTACTATTCTCTTTTTGAATCTCAGCTAAGCTTAAACTTTGTCTATTAACTTGTAATTTTTGTTCTGCTTCTGCTAAATCTTTACTATGTCCTTGTATTTTTTTATGCATTGGTTCATATTTAGTTTTTAATTTTTGTATAAGCTCCTTGCCTTTATTTGATTCACTAAATAGTATAGGGTAATCAACAACTGCAATTTTAAGCTCAGAACTTATAGCTGTTGCCTCAGAACTTATAGCACTTTTTGCTATTGCATTAATATTACCAAGTGTAAAAATAGCTACACATAATAGGCTACGGCAAAATTTAAAACTATTAGAAAACATATTTGCTCCACATATATTTTGAGTTTAGATAAAAATATATACACCTTTTAATTGAAGGTGTATACAACTTAAAAGTAGAATTTAAAGTCATTTTAATTTAAATACAACAGTATTCAAGCATTAGATTAAAAAAACTTCTCTCCTAAAGTAATTTGGAATTTATTTTTACTATCAAAAGGTCCAGCATTAAAAGGACAAGCATAACTTAAAGTTATTGCTCCTATAGGAGTGAACCAGAATAAACAAACACCTGCACTATATTTAATACCGCTCCATTCCCAAGAGTTAGAATGTGCAAGATCATCAGATGAATAAAATGAATTAACATTTAAACCATAATCAAAAAATAAACTACAACGCATAGATTTTTTTTGACTAGCAAAAGGTATTGGTAATAATAATTCAAAACTACCATACGCAAAGCTATTGCCACCAAAATTTCTTACTTTACCGGCAACATCTTCAGGTTTTAGAGTGCCTTTTTTATAGTCTGCGATTATCTTTTTTTTATCTGCTGGAGATACATTTTCATTCCAAGCATCAGGACCTATAGAGCTAGGCTTAAAGCCTCTTATCGAACCTAAACCACCTACGTAATAGTGCTCAAAAAAAGGTGGTTTATCATTATTATAAGACCCCATATAGCCACATTTAAATGTAGTACGGAAAATAAAATCATCTACTATAGGTGTATAGCTATCTGTACTAAATCCAACTTTATAAAACTTGGCAGTTGATGATGGCAATAAAGTAGTTACAAAACTAAGCTCTTGTTTGCTACCCGCAGTTGGCAACATGTTGTTATCTATTGTTGAGCGTATCCATTTGATATTTGCTTTAGGTAATCTAAACTTCTTATTTGGGGCGTACTCATTAACATAATCTTTTATTAGTTGACTAATATCATTATTAAGGCGCACTTCCATATCTGTATAACTTAAACCAAAATACACTCTTTGATATTCAGTTAATGGGTAAGAAAGACTATTGCCTATTCCCCAAGAATTTGTTTGATAAGAAGAAACTTCAGATTTAGCAAAATCGTGCTTTTTGTAATGAACATCCCAACTTTGTGAAATACCGCTATCAGTAAAATAAGGGTTACGATAACCTAAACTAAATGCTGTAGTGCTTTCATTTTTGCTAGCATCAAATGCAATAGTTTTACCTGTACCTAAAAAATTATGCTCACTTACAGCAGCCCCGATTGTCATGCCGTCAGGTTGTGAGTAGGCTACGGAGAATGAAACTTCTCCTGTGCTTTTTTCTTTTACCGTGTAATTGATATCAATTTGATTATCTGTTCCTGGCACTTTCACTATGGTTTCTTTTACATCTGCGAATAAGTCTAATAGCTGCAATCGCTGTTTTGATCTTTCGATTCTTGATGTATTAGCAACAGCTCCCTCCATTTGACGCATTTCACGACGCATTACTTTATCTTCAGTAATTATATTTCCAGAAAAATTTATTCTTCTGACGTAAGTTTTGGCACCAGGAGATACATAAAAAGTTAAATCTAAAATATGTTTATCAGAATTTATTTTTGGAATTGCTTCAACAGTTACAAAGAAATACCCTAACTCACCCAAACGGTTTTTAAGCTGTTTTTCAGTTGTTGTTATATCTTTTTGAGAATATAATTGCCCTGATTTAACTGTTACTAAGCTAGCTGCTTCTTGTTCAGGAATAATTAGGTCACCAGCTAATTTTACAGAACCAATTTTATAAGGTTCGCCTTCATGGATTCCTGTACTTATAAATACTGATTTTTTATCTGGAGTAAAGCGCACATTAACATAGTTAATATCTAAATTAAAATAACCGCGATCAAGGTAATATGATCTGATACGAGAGATATCTCCAGCTAAACGTTCGCGCCAATATAGCCCTTTTCTACTAAAAAACATATACCATGGATGCTTGCCTATTTCTAAGTTTTCTAGCAATTCGCTTGATGCTATCTTTTTATTACCAATTAAACTAACATTTTCTACCTTAGCAATATCTGACTCTTTAGTAGTAATAGAGATATTTATTTGGTTTCCTGGTAAAGGTTTAGTTTCTACTATAATTTTAGTTCCGTATCTCCCTTGCTCCATATACATGTTTTCTAAGGAATATTTTATTGTATCTAAAGCAAATCGTTGAAAAATATCGCCTTCACTTAAACCTAAAGTTTTTAAGGTATCAAGCATTGACTCTGTAGAAACAAATCTATTCTGCTTTATAGTTACATTATTTATTAATGGTCTTTCATCAACAACAATAACCAACGTATGTCCTTGCTGATAAAATTTAATATCATTAAAAAAACCAAGATCAAATAAATTTTTTGCCGCTAAATTTAATGAATGTTCATTTATTTTGTCATGTACTTTGATATTTAATACATTAAATAATGTTCCAGAAGAAATTCTTCTAATTCCTTCTATTTTGATATCTTCGACAACAAAGCTTTTATTGATAACAAGACTATCCACAGCAGAAGATGGCATACTATAAAAGAACATACCTGCATAAGCAACAAAAAACACATACTTGCTTGTAGCTAAAATTCTTTTAAATTTTAATTTTATTTGATAATAGAGTAATAAAAACAGGTACATTATAAGTTTCGCATTAGATCATTAAATATAGAAAATATCATCAACGTAACGATGATAGATACCCCAATTCTTAAAAAAAACAGCTGTACTTTTTCTGATAAAGGAGAACCCTTTATCCACTCAATTAAGTGAAACAATAAATGCCCGCCATCTAATGCTGGAATAGGCAATAAATTGATAAACCCTAAACTGATACTTAGCATAGCTAAAAAATATAAAAAACTGTCTAAACCAGTTTCCATAGAAAAGCTAGCAAACTTAGCTATGGTAATTGGACCACCTAAGTTTTGTATAGACATTAATCCACGCAACATGTTCCAAATAGATTTAGCAGTAAGAGTTAATAATGCAAAAAAATCATCTATGGCTTTATGTAATGCAGTAAATATATCGTAACGAACTGTTTTGACCATAGAGTCATCATTAATAACTTTAAACTTACAACCAATGTAGCCTATTTTACCAGTATCCGTCAATTTAAAATCAGGAATAATATTAATTAAAAGCTGTTCATCATTACGATTAATTCTTAAAGATAACTCATTTTCTGGGTTGTTTCTGATAATAGTAACAAATTCATTCCAATCTTGTATTGGTGTTTCATCAATTGCTAATATTAAATCATTAGGTTGTAAACCTGCTAAATCAGCAGCAGAATTAGCAACTACTTCTCCTAAAATAGCAGGTATTTCTGGCTGTTTATAGTTTATCCCTAAAAAATTAACGGCGCTCTGGGTAGCTTTTTTTTCTTCTAAATTATTAATTGGTAACACAATGTTATATGCTAAATCATCACGTTGTAACTGCATATTTATATTTTCGTTATTAGTTAGTGCAGTTAATAGTTGAATTTCTACATTTTGCCAACCATGAGTTTGTTTGCCGTTAATTTCAGTGATTATATCGTTTTTCTGAATTCCTTGCATTTGAGCAATAGAATTAGAATCAACCTTCCCTACAATCGGCACAGCAACTTGTGAACCTACTACAAACATAATCCATAATAAGATTATTGCTAACAGAAAGTTTGCTAGCGGACCAGCAGCAACTATAGCTATTTTATTATAAGCAGGTTGCGATAAAAAAGAATAAGGCTTGTCTTCTACTGCGACATCACCCTCACGCTCATCTAGCATTTTTACATAACCACCTAAAGGAATCATCGAAATGCAAAACTCGGTTCCTGCAGAACTATTCCATGTTATTAATGGCTTGCCAAAACCTATAGAAAAGCGTAATACTTTTACCCCGCAACGTCTAGCCACCCAAAAATGACCAAATTCATGAAAAGTTACTAGGATACCAAGAGTAAGAATAAAAGCGAAAACAGTATTTAATGATTGAAAAAACATATCATACCTGTAGTTGATTAATGTTTTTATGTGCTAAGCTACGCGCCTGTTTGTCTATATCTAAAATATTTTCTATATCCAACATATTAGCACTTGGAAGTTTTTGTAAAGTTGCATCGACGACTTCAGGTATTAGATCAAATCTTAATTTATTTTCTAAAAAAGCATCAACGGCAATTTCATTGGCTGCATTTAATACAGCTGTTGCAATACCACCACTTTTAGCCGCTTGTTGAGCTAACTTTAAACAAGGAAATTTAATAGTATCGGGACTAAAAAAATCAAACCTACTAATATCAACTAAAGACAAAGGGCTAGCACCAGAATTAATTCTCGATGGCCAGCCTAAAGCATGAGCTATAGGTACTTTCATATCTGGATTACTCATTTGTGCTAATACTGAGCCATCGATGTAATGCACCATAGAGTGTATTATGCTTTGTGGATGAATTACAATGTCTATATCTTCTGGGGCAAGTGAAAATAACCAACAAGCTTCAATAAACTCTAAGCCTTTATTCATCAAAGTTGCTGAATCTACCGAAATTTTTTTTCCCATAACCCAATTGGGGTGGTTACAAGCTTGCTCAGGAGTTATCGATAAAAATTGACTACTAGATGTTTGGTGTAACGGACCGCCAGATGCAGTTAATACTATTTTTGCTACTTCTTGTTTATTAACTTCACCTGCAGGCAGGCATTGAAATATAGCATTATGCTCGCTATCTAATGGCATAATTTGTGCTTTAGCTTTGTTAGCTACTTGCATAAACAGCTCACCAGCCATAACTAATACTTCTTTATTTGCTAGTAATATTTTTTTGCCAGCTTTTGCCGCTGATAAAGTAGGTAATAGCCCAGCAGCACCTACTATAGCAGCCACAACAATATCAGTATCATCAGCTTCAACAGCCTCACACATAGCTTGGTAGCCACAATTAACTTTAGTATTAAGTTTTGCAGATATTACTAACTGACGTAATTGCTGTGCTGCTGGTTCGTCAGCCATAATTACAGTTTTAGGTTTAAACTGTTGTACTTGTTTAAACATAGTAGTAACGTCGCTATTAGCTACTAAGGTTACAACTTTAAAATATTGTAAGTTATGAGATACTACTTCTAGAGTATTTTTACCAACTGTTCCTGTTGATCCTAAAATACATATGCGTTGTAAATTTAAAGCAGTATGCTGCATCGATGATTTACCTTATTGATTGTATCTTGCCAGTGCATAATAGCGTGAACCCTCTACAAAAAAGTAGACTTTACTAACAGAATTAAAAATAATTTATGAGACGATAGCAAACAGGAAATAAAGCAAATACAGCTATATGGCTATCTATTCTATCTAAAACACCACCATGCCCAGGTAATATAGAGCCGCTATCCTTAACATTGTGTACTCTTTTTACTAAACTCTCCCATAAGTCGCCTAAGGCTGCTACTATTACTAAACAAAAAACCATTAATAGCATATAAGAAATTTCATGGCTTTCTAGGGGTTTTTTGCTGTATTCTATACCGATAATCATATAAATAGCACAAGCTATAACAACACTTAAAATTATTGCACCAGCTAAACCTTCAACAGTTTTTTTTGGGCTAACCTGCGGGGCTAAAGGTGTTTTACCAAAGTATTTACCAGAAAAATAAGCGCCAGTATCGGCAATAATAGATAGTGCTAATAGTAATGTAACTATTATTCTACCACTAGCATCATTAAAACAAACTAATAGTCCATGCCAAGCAGGAACTAAAGTAAATAAACCTGCTACTAACAATAATACTTTAGATGTAAGTATGTCTTTAACTTTTGGATAAGTAACCACAGCTATTGCGATTATAAACCACCAGCAAATAGTTAACATATCAAGTATTTTTAAAATATTATAGTCGTAGTGGCTATCGAGTTCATTGCAGATACCAGCTAAAGCTCCGACACCAAGACTACAAACTAATACATAGCATATTTTCACTATACGGCTACAACTAGCAAGAGATGCCCATTCCCAAGCTGCTATTGCAAATACTACTGTAGATGCTAAAGCAAATACTGCAAAAGGTGCGTATAAAAGAGTTAATGCTATTAGTGGAATTAATACTAAAGCCGTTAAAATTCGTTGTTTTAACATCTAAGGTTGTACTCCTGATTTTGTGCTATTCATGCCAAATCGGCGTTCTCTGTTAGTGTAATCATCTATGGCTAAATTTAATTCATTGCTATCGAAGTCGGGCCATAGTTTATTACTAAAATACAATTCACTGTAAGCACATTGCCAAATCATAAAATTGCTTATACGTTGTTCACCACTAGTACGAATTAATAAATCTGGCGCTTTAAACTCTTTGGTACTTAAATTATCTTCAATCATTTTAGCATTAATTGTTTCAGGATTGAGCAAACCACTAGTTATTTTATGTGCTATATTACGCATAGCTGTAGTGATATCCCACATGCCACCATAATTAATAGCAATTATTAATGTAATGTCAAAAGATTGTGCTGTTTCATTTTGACTATGCATTATTTTTTGTTGTAAATCTTTATTTAATTTTTCTAGATCACCTATTATTTTTAATCTGATACGGTTTTTAACTAGGTTTTTAGTTTCTATGGTTAACATGTGACCAAATAATTTCATAAGATTAGCCACTTCATCTGGAGAACGTCGCCAATTTTCACTACTAAACGCAAAAAAACTAACAGTGTTAATTCCTAGATTAAGGCAATGTTTTACTATTTCTTTTACTCGCTCGACCCCCTTATGGTGTCCAGCTACTGTAGGCAGCTTTCTTTGCTTTGCCCAGCGGTTATTGCCATCTGGTATAAATGCAACATGTTCAGGCATTACCTTATCATTTTTTATACTACTCGTATTTGCATCCTTCAAAAATTCAATATTCATGCTCAACCATAAAATTTGGGATAAAGTAGCTATATAAGCTTATCCATTAAATAATATATTTCTATTAATTGCTAAATTCATAAATACACTAGACTAATAACATCTTGCTAAAAACACATTTTGCATGTAAAGATACATACTATATACCTTATACACCAAGCTGTATATGTTGGAAATGCAGATTTTCAGCAAGTGATTATAAGTTTTTAGCCAAGGCAGTGTTTCGCAGGTTTAGTG
>CAKMZJ010000074.1:0-12543 GCA_929200395.1 Candidatus Gorgonimonas eunicellae
CTAAAAACTTATAATCACTTGCTGAAAACCCGCATTTCCAACTGCCACGTGTATAGTGAGCTTTTTTCAATAGATAATGGAGAAATTTATATGCATAATTTATATAAATTTGTAGCCGCTGTAACCTTACTCCCTGTTAACATATTACTAGCTGATCCACTTCCGACTACAGCTGAGAAAATAAGCCTCTGGCAATTGTTTATTCCCCTGGCAATAGTATTAGCTGCGATTTTTTTATTAGCTTGGTTAGTTAAAAAATTTGGCAAAAAAATACCTATGCTAAATAGTGACATTAAAATTTGCTCAATGGCTGCTATCTCAAATAATGCTAAACTGGTATTGATTGATATCAAAGGAAATAGTTTATTAGTTGGAGTTACCAGTCAAAATGTTAATTTAATAAAAGATTTCACTAGTCAAATTAAACTACCTACAACTCCTGCGGACCCAAACATAAAGAAACAGTTTTCGGATTATATACAGCAAGAAAATAAAAGTAGCGTTGAAACATCTGATTAACAAATTTGTCTTATTTTATTTAAGGTTTAATAATAAGTGTTAAAGTTTATTACTGAAATCAATTGGTTGGCAATATTTATAATATTAATAGCAATGATTCTTACCGCCTGGCCTGTATATGACAACCAATACTTTTTACCTAATTGGCAAATTATAGCTTTAGGAATATGCTATATTATTATGAAAAATAGCATAACCTCTAAAAATATGATTTATGCTATTATTTGTGGTGTACTATTTGATGTGTTAACAGGCGCTACATTAGGAATTAATTCTATAATATTAGTTATAGTAACTTATGTATTTTGGGAGTATAAAACTGTAGTTTTATGTGATAGCTTATTTCGTGAAATGATACTTATCGCATCGTTAACTTTTTTTATCTCAGTTTTACATATTTCACTATCTAGAGTCAGCATTTTGCCGTTACTTCCTAAATATTATTGTTTTTCTACTATAACCACAACATTAATTTGGAGTACATTAAGATTATCTTTTTATAAAAAGTATAATGAAAAACATGGTTCAAGATATTCATAACCTCAATTAAATAAAAATAATATTGATTTTTCCGTAATAAAATAATAGAATTACCTTACTGAAATTCTGCATCTTCATCTATTAGGTGCATAATCCTTTAGGTGAGGTGTCCGAGTGGTTGAAGGAGCACGCCTGGAAAGCGTGTATGCGTTAATAGCGTATCGAGGGTTCGAATCCCTCTCTCACCGCCATTTATTACCTGTAGAAGTTATATCCTAACAACTTTTACAAATATTGCGCTCGTAGCTCAGCTGGATAGAGCACTTGGCTTCGAACCAAGTGGTCGGGGGTTCGAATCCCTCCGAGCGCGCCAAAATCAATTCCTTTTAAAACCCATAAAAATTCGTAATCTAACAACCCCTATTTAAATCTAGAACTTTGCAATTAGTTACTTTCAATAATATTCCTTTCCTAAAAATAAATTTTGTCTACATTGTTAGGCAATTTTTATTAGCAACCAGCGTTGTACTTGCAATAATATTAAAAAAATATAAAATCAAATGAATTATTTTTGAAAAAAAACATCTATTATCCATAAATATCTAATAATCAAAAATAATATTTTTTAATGTACGCATTTGAGTGAGTATTTATCAATGAGTTTAGCAATAAATAATAATACTTTCACTGTTTTTTATTGTATAACGTTAATAAATAAAACAAATAAAACATACAAACTTTACATATATTTTCAAGTTGAAAGTATATATTAATACAAGGAAAATAAAATGAATACATATTTGCCAAAAGCGGTTTATTCTAACCATAATATTACACAACAAGATCATAATTTAGTGTGCCTAACACCAGGTTGTAAATTTACAATTAGTGTTGAACAAGCAAAAAATTACATTGCTCAAAAAGAAAATCCACGAGACATTATTCGCAATATTGCAAATAATGAAGCTCAAGATTTAAAGCTAAGGGTTATAGATAAACTTAAAAGTGAAATGGTAGAAAAAGGATTAGTTCAAAAAGAAGCACTAGAATTTTTTACACCTTTTTTAACTACTGCAATAAATCCCAACGATAGTTATGGATTTTTTCAAGTTAATCAAGAATTAATAGAAAAAAATATAGACAGATTAAATCAAATATGTCCATTTACAGCAGAAAGTTTTGAAAATGATTTTCTTGAAAAAAAATATATAGATAAATCAAAGTTAATATGTACTGTTTCTGCAAATGACTTTACAAGTAAACCTGCTAGTGGTTTTTTAACTCAAAACTTTGATCAAATTAAATCTTTTTTAGAATATATGTTCTCAACAAAGATTCCAACTGAAGTAGATAGTTGTATAAGACTAACAAAAAAAGGTAATATAGCAGTAACTTTAGAGATAGAAGCACCAACTGGTTTATTAGATAAAGCATCATATAAACAATATCTACAATATAATAAAAAAGATATCGAATCAGAAGCAAATGGCTATGAAGCATTTCGGAATTTAGAAAAAGAAGCAATAATAGATAGCGCTATATCAAAATTTAATTATTTAAATTTTGATGTTTGTAATGATGCAAAAGATGCCTATATCACTGCTTGGTCTCTAGCTAAAGACTCTCTCACTATTTCTCATAAGCGTAGCAATCTTCCTCCTAAAATAAATATTAATTTAACTAGCGTTGTGGATATAGCCCGATGTGAAGTAAATATAGAAAAATTTAAAGAAGCTCTTGAAAAAAAAAGTATTCAATACGATTACTTAATAAGTGAAACTCCTCAAGAAGAAGGGTATGATGAAGTAGATTAAGTATCATATAACATTAATAATCTATTAAATTAAATAATTTTTACTAATTATTTACATCTAAAAAAATATTTTTAGATGTAAATATAAAAATAAACAAAGTATAAGTTTTTTTGAAGATAGATATATATCTATATCACCTGTATCGATTCATTGCTTTACTTTAAGTCTAAACTCATATTTAACTTAAACAAATGGATGTAATGAACGTATTTTATGTAATGACCTTGGAGTTTTAAACCCTAGTGCATTTCTAGATCCAACATAATGCTGCAAGTCTTTAACTGAAAGTTTTACTTTTTTATTTGTTTGAGTATGTACTAACAACGGTTGATTTTTCTCTAGCACTGTCGCATAAGATATCAAGCATAACTTGCTTTTATCTTTAGTGATAGTATGTATTAACTTGCAACCTCTACCTTTATTTGATTCCGCTATTTCATTAATTGGGAATACTAGCATTCTTGCAGATGTAGTAACTACAACAACCCAATAACTAGCATCGCTAAGTACTATAGGTGGCAAGGCTACGGCATTTTCTAGCACATTAATAAGTGTTTTACCTGCTTTATTCTTAGTTAGCATATTCTCAAAAGTAGTAATAAAACCGTATCCAGCATTGCTAGTGATTAATATGCGTGATTGGTTATCAGCTATACACATTCCAGAAAAGCCAACTCCAGATTCAGGTTTAAATTTACCAGATAGCGGCTCACCATTACCTCTAGCTGATGGTAATAAGTGAATTGGAGTAGAGTAAGATCTACCACTAGTATCTAAAAAAGCTACAGTTTGATTATTTTTACCCTGAGCCATAGCTAAAAAACCATCTCCAGACTTATAACTCATTTTCAGCGGGTCGATATCATGACCTTTAGCACAACGAATCCAACCTCGATCAGATAGAACTACACTAATAGCTTCATCACTAGTAGTTGTTATATTCAAACTAGTGGCTGCTGTTACTTTTGTAGCTATAGTAGACTGACGACTATCACCATATTCTTTAGCAATGGCTGTTAATTCTTTTTTTATGTATGTTGTTAGTCTTCTATCTGAATTTAATAATAAGCTGATGGCTTTTATCTCTTTACTACATTCTTGTTGCTGGCTTTTTATTTTTTCTTCTTCTAATTTTGCTAACGACCTTAACTTGATATTTAATACCGCTTCTGCTTGTTGTTCCGATAATTTAAATTTTTTTATAATTATTGGTTTAGGTTCATCATAATTACGAATTATGTCAATTAGTTTATCGATATTTAAATAAGCAATTAACATGCCTTCAAGTAAATGTAGTTTTTCTGTAAGTTTATTTAGCTGATAGCTAAATTTATTTTTTAATGTCTGCTTACGCCAACTAAGCCACTCAGTAAGAATGCTCATTAATGACTTTAATTGCGGATTGCCATCGACACCAATTAAATTCATATTAACTCTATAACTTTTTTCTAAATCAGTACTAGCAAATAGATGTAACATTAATGCTGTTATATCTACTTTATTAGAACGTAGTTTTAATGAAATTCTAATTGGATTTTGATGATCTGATTCGTCACAAATATCGGTGATATCAATAATTTTTTTGCTTTGCAGCTGTTTAGCAATTTGTTCAATAATTTTAGATCCAGAAGCTTGATATGGCAATGCATTAATAATAATTGAATCTTTTCCTGTAGTATAGGTAGCACGCATCCTAAAACTACCTTTACCGCTAATGTATATTGCCAGCATATCTTGCTTAGAAGTAATTATTTGTGCTTTTGTGGGTAAGTCAGGTGCCGGAATATATTTACATAACTCTTTAATAGTACACTTGGGGTTATCTAATAAAAACACTAAGCCATTGATAACTTCTTTTAAATTATGTGGCGGAATGTCTGTAGAAAACCCTACAGCTATTCCCGTAGTACCATTAAGTAAGATATTAGGTATTTTAGCTGGTAATAATTTTGGCTCTTGCAAAGTACCATCAAAATTAGCTATCCAGTCAGTGGTACCTTGCTGTAGCTCTTCTAATAAAATATTTGCGTATGTAGAGAGCTTAGACTCAGTATAACGCATTGCCGCAAATGACTTAGGATCATCTTGTGACCCCCAGTTACCTTGACCGCTAATTAATGGGTAGCGATAAGAAAATGGCTGCGCCATTAAAATCATTGCTTCATAACAAGCGCTATCGCCATGCGGATGGAACTTACCTAATACATCACCTACTGTTCTGGCTGATTTTTTAAATTTAGCAGTGCTTTTTAATCCTAATTCGCTCATTGCATAAATTATTCGTCTTTGTACTGGTTTTAAACCATCTCCTATATGTGGCAAGGCACGATCTAAAATTACATACATAGAATAATTTAAATATGCATGTTCAGCGAATTCAATAATAGATTTTTCTTCGGTAAAATCAGTTGCTAGTTGTTGCATAATTAACCTACTAAGTTGTGTTAAAGATTTGTATAAAATTTGTTATAGCATAAAAATTATTATATATTAATAACTTGTTTTTAATAACTGAAAAATAAAAAATATAAACTAACTATAGTTCTTCCTATTAATTATAATAAGTATTATTATGCATCGTATAACTTATATTGTCTTTCTATTCATTTTTATTATTCAACAATCACTAGCAAATTCAATAAATCACTCAGAAAATAGCACTGAAGAAAAATCAACAATCGAAATCACACAAAAAAAACAAAATATCACCTCTCCGAATATGCTCCGAACACAAGCATTTTTAAATGAAATTAAGACAAGGTATAAGCTTGTCTTACCATTATTTATCGCAGGAATTATAGAATTGTATTTAAGTAGTGATTTAGATACATCAATATCAAGGAGATTAGAAAGATGTGGACAAGCAGTTGACAGAAATAGCTTTATAGACTGTCGCATATCATATGAAAAATTAGTTAGACACCAACGTACTGGAACTAACTTTATATTACATCACCTGCTAGTATATTTTCTTATAGATACTGTATTATCTTCTAGCTTTATTGTAAGTAAAAATTTATACAAATATGTAGCAAATCCTATTTCATTCTTTACCGATCTATTTTTTAACGAGTTTCTATATCTTTACTTGTTTCAATATTATAGTTTTATTTTTGACTCTGATTTATTATCATCGTTTATGATGGCATCTACTATTATCATTTGTCTTACTAACCTATGGGATAGAGCTAAAGAAAACTCTGAAACCTATAAAAAACTTAAACAACTACAAAATGATATTAATCATTCCTTAAATTAATTTTTGACTTATAGCACTACATATTACACTAGATGCCTAGTTTAGATATTTATCTTTGTGCTAAATTAACAAATAATCTTGCAGTTTAATAATCAAAAAAACACCACATAATCGACTATCAAAAATAGTGCAATAACACTATGAATTATCAGCTACAATTATTTATATACACAATATAAAACTTATATTTTTTGCTTTCATGGAATGTATATGGATAACTCTAAAATTAATAAATCTTTAACTGCAAAAAGAACAACTCCACATAGTACTTCTAAGAAGGTATCAGCCAAACAAAGTAAACATATGCTAGATGGCAGGGAATGCAGCCTAAGTGACTCAAGTGATATTGAAGACATCTTAGAGCAATTAACCAAAGATGATATAATAAATTCTAAAGCAAAACCTTTATCAGATCGTAAGGTAAGTGCTGTTAAAGATGATGATTTACAAACAAAAATATTAGCAACTGCATCTCAATCAGATCAAAATGACACTAATGAAAGCACTCATGTATTACAAGATAGTTCAATAACTACCGACCATCAAGATAAGATTGATTTTCAGCCAGAAACCTCAAAAAACTTATTCCCTAAAGACATTCCCATAAATCACCTAGTTATATTATCTCAATATAATACTAAATTTATACTAGAAAGCGATTTAATAAATAATCAAATTAAAGCTGATAAATTACCTACAGATGAATGGTTAGATAAAACTATTATAAGAGGATTTGAGTTAAATATTGTTGAGGGTGGCAGTGATATTTTATCTAGTAACGAATTAGCCCCTTTTAATATAGAAGACGATTCTGTTTATCTAAACAAATTTACTTCTGTGCTTGATAATTTAACTAAGTGGTTAGTTAAACCTAATAACACTAATGAAGTATTATTTTTAAACCTTGATAAAGACAAAGCAATAAATAGCTCTGCTCTAGATGATATTTTTAAACAATATAATATTATGCCTAAAAAAACCTTAGAAGAATTTGTTAATAATAATAAAAGGTATCCAAGCATTCAAGAAATCAAAGCACAGGGTTATAGTTTTGTTGAGTTTGACTTTAATGAAAGTTTAGAAAAAATAATAGATGATTTTGATTCACCTGAAAATAAAACCACATCAGAAGTAGAAGATACTATCATAACAACTTTTCAAACTGTAAGTAACGATTATAAAGGATTTATGGTTGCAGGAGCAATCGAGGAGTATTCTAGTGAGCTACCAGGGACTCTGAAAACAACCATGGATTTAAAAAATAAGTTTACATCATATAGCGGCCATCAAAAAACACATGCATCTAAATCTACGCATTTGCCAGTTACTACTGGTGTTGGAATAAATGCTCTTGCCGCTGGCTTTACTTTATTAGGAGCAGGATATCAGGCATATTTAAATGAACAGTTCATATCCACACAAGATAAAACTATAGCTTCTGCATTAAAAGAAATATCTATTCAAGATGTAATCAATTACAGAATCAAAAATAAGGTTAGCTCAGATAAACTATATGAACCTGTTACCACTAGTGAGTTAGTTACAATTTATAAAAAAGAACAAGCAAAAACCATTACTAAAAATACGATACTTTCACCTCTAGGCGCTATAATTGGTCTTATAAGTATTACTTTAGCTATTGGTTTCTTGATGACTCCATTGCTTCCAATATTTGCTACTTGTGCTGTAGCTATATTACTCATAGGGTTAACATCAATTGGAATTGCAACTTATGTAAATAAACGTAGATTAATGTCATCTATAGATAAAGCTTTAGATAATACAGAGAGGCAAAAAACAGTTATTAATGTCACTAATAATCTTAATGCTAACATTCCTAGTAACCCTAATAAAAGAGATTTAATCATCTCAGCGGAGAAGAAAAAAAACAGACTTGAATACACATCTACTGCCTTAGAAGGTGCTGAAAGTTGCGTAGATTTAGTATCTAACTGTCATTATTTAGTACCTGTACTTAGTTTAGCAGCTACTGGAACTGTAGGAGCTGTATCTATTGGATTAGTAGGCTTATCTGCTGCTTTGAATTATAGAAAAAGACGAGAAAATCTAGAAGAAATCACAAATACTACTTTAGATTTAATAAAACCTGAATATGATAAAAAACCATTATTTGGATTATGGATATTTGGCGAAACAAAATTTAATAAATTTATTAAATCCAACAGTAAAAAGATTATATCTCAATTAAACTTACCCGCTGACACCAAGCCTAAAGCTATTATTAAAGAAATGCATAAACCAGAAAATGAAGACTTTCTAAATGAATATGCTGCTAAGTTTTCCCATTACGACTGGAAGAGAAAGTTAACTAAATTCAATGAAAGATTAAAACCAGAAGAAAGAGTAAACATAGATGAAATACACCAAGATAAAACTAAATTTAAAGAGTTTTATAAAAAATATTTAATAAGTAAAGTAGGTAAATATGCATACAGAGATACCCTTAAAGCTGGGATTATTGGCACTCTTTCTTGCGTAGTTTCTATTGCCTTGGTATCTACCGTCTTTTTTCCTATACTAGGATTAGCTATAGCTGGTTTAATATTGGGGTTAACCGTATCTTCCACAGCAGCTCAATACGAAGAAGAAATATTTAAAGAGAAGCTTGAATCAGTTTTTGAAAATAACGACCCTAATAATCATGAACAAAGCATAATGCATGATCAAATTAATTCTTTTATAGATGACTGGATTGAAAAATATCAATTTAGGGAAGAAGAACCCCTTGAAATACCGATGGATAATCCTAGCATTTAACATATAAGACAGCTACAGATAGTATTTCAAAAAATTAACTTGCTATTGCACTGTATTTATCTTATATCAATAATTAAAATACATCTGTTGTAGTTTTTCTGTGTTATCAGTTTGTGTAAGACCAAGCATTAGTAAAATACGAGATTTTTGCGGGTTTAAATTATCTGTTACAATAAATCCATATTTTTTATCATCGAATTCACCACCTAGGTTAGTTCTACCACAGCCTGTTCTTGAAGATCTTGCTACAGTTACTCCTTTGCTTCTAGAATCAGCTAGTGCTATTAATGCTGTTGGAGATAAATTACCATTGCCCATACCCGCATAAACAATACCTTGTGTATTTGATTTTACTACTGCCTCTATAAAGACATCAGTATCATTTGGATACCCGTAAATAATATCAACTCGTGGCAAGTAATCAATTTTTGTAATATCAAATTCTGTTTGATAAGTGTGTTTTCTGACAGGATGCATGTAATAATTGATATTTCCATAATATACTGAACCAATTTTTCCAGTATTAACAGAAGAAAAGGCATTTACAGCGGATGTATTTACTTTCATAACTTCTCTAGCACTATGGATTTCATCATTTATAACTACTAACACTCCTTTGCCGTAACTATTTTTATTGATAGCAACATTAACTGCATTATAAAGATTAAGAGAGCCGTCAGAACTTATAGATGAACTTGGCCTCATGGATCCAACAAGCACAATGGGTTTATCACTATTTATAGTAAGATTTAAAAAATATGCTGTCTCTTCTAAGGTATCCGTTCCATGCGTAATAATTATACTATCAATATCGTTTTGCTTAATTAGATCATTTACTCGCTTTGCAAGATCTAGTAATATAGTACTATTAAATTCATGTGAAGATGTATTTATAAATTGTTCGTAATTTATAGTTGCTAAATTAGTAACTTCAGGAATATTTTCAAATAATTTATGAACAGGTAGTTTTCCAGCGGTATAAGAGCTCTTAATTGCAGAACCTCCAAAACCTGCAATTGTTCCTCCTGTTGCTAAAACCATAATATTTGGTTTTGCCATGGTTATCGATGAAATAAACAACACTAAAACAGCAATATATTTTTTTAACTTCATAAGTTTAGCCTCCATGCTAGCTTATACACTTTCTAGCTGAAGGTGTATTATTAGAATGTTTTATTATTGAAATACTAATTAAAAGTATTAGTATAAAAAAGAAGTACATTCTATTATATTTTTTTTATTATGCAAATGAAGTTGTAATAATTATCCTATAAAAATTTTAAAAATATTTCACAATAACACTAGATATTACAACTTAGTAATACCTTCATTGAATACTAGTTGGTGCTTACTAACAACTTCAGGGAGTATTTGTATAAATTGCATAGTCTGTAAATCACAATCATCATTAATAAGAAAATCATATAATGTTAACTCATAAGCTTTATATAAGATATCCATAAGTTGAATTTTCTTTACCTCATTAATATTTGTTACAATAATATTTTTTGTAGTACAACTATAATTAGGATCATAAAATTTAAATTTAAGACCATAGTTTTTCTTTTTTATTGTAAATTTCATCACATGAGAGTTAGTAAATATCAAAAAATCTTCTATGTGCCCTAATGGCTTTGAGCTTACTAATAAAGACTTTTTATACAAAAAATCAGTAAAACTATTTACCGAGCAGTTAGATACATAACCATAAACATTTTGGTATTCAAAAAAAGAATTTTTACGTGGGTATTTAGAGTCAAAAAATATATTGATATCACGATGGCAGTTTATATCAGCAAAAAGATTGTTAAAATCTTTACCTGGAATATTCGCTAATCTTTCGTTTAAACTATAACCCGATAACATCAAATCGTTAAAAATCTTATCAATTTTATCGGCTTGTTGGTTATAGCCTCGAATATTCAAAAAATATTTTAACTCTGTTAAGTCCTGCAAGGTTGCCTTTCTATCAAAGCTTTCAACACTAGAATAAAAACAACCATTTGAAATCTTATTATAAAGACCTTCCATTTTTTCAAAGGACCGTTGATAATTTAATTCGTAGCTACTAGATTCCGAATTATAAGTACGAAATAAAGAGCATGTTTTAAATTCTTCAAAGTTTACAATCTTACTTAAATCACACCAGTTAAATAAAGCATTTAGTGCAAGATGTCTACAACAAAAATAATTATCTCTACGTTCTTTTGCTACAATTCTTTGCGATAACTTAGAATACTTTTCTTCTAGATCATTTAAGTTTACTTTTATTTTAGCTCTTGCTAATTCATCATTACTTGCTTGTAATTGAGAAGATAAATTACATATACCAATGTATAAATATTTTCTTTTTTGTTTTTCTTTGTAAATACTCTCTCCAAATAAATTTACAGTTATATTAAAATTGTTGTTACAACCCTTAGAAATATATGATATAGCTTCGACACTATAAATATTTCTAGATAAAAAGATATCAACATTTTCTCTAGGGCATTCAAATTCTTGATTGATTAATACTGTAGTATACGAAGCGCTTTTTACTATTTTTTGAAAAAAAGCTTTTTTACTGTATTGTTGCTGCTGATTACTCGGAAAAACACTTTGTAAGTCTTGCTGGCTTTTCTGACACGAACTAGCTTCTATCATTGATAAACATCCTCTGTAAGTACATAATTCCATTTGTTTTTATTAAAATAATGGGGTATTATATCACATTTTTATGATAAAAGCTATAGCTTAATTCTTGTTGGTTTTAGTATTATTTGCCATCAGAGGGGGTTATTGATAGATTTTAACCGTATCTTATTTATTACATAACGCAGGCTAAAAACTTATAATCACTTGCTGAAAACATGCATTTCCAACTGCCACGTGTATATATTTAGAAAATGCACTATGCCAATTCAAAATTAGGGTATTGCATTATCGCAATTAGCAATTTATTTTGAAAATCGTTTAGATAAGTCTTAATCTGTAATTCATATTTTAGTAATAAATTAATTATTACGTTTATTCTATTTCTTTTAATTTTTAAATCTTTATAATCATCAAAACTTGTAGCAAGCTTTAGAGTAAAATTAAAATATTGCTGTTATCTACAGGATGTAAATCAATTTAGGAGTATGTATGATAAAGGACTTATCAAATCAACATTATAATGCAACGGATTGTCAGAATGGCAATCCAGCTATACTAGCACTACAAGCAAAAACAGGCGCGATATACAATCAATCAGTGCAAAGTATAGATAAAGACAACTACTTAGGGAAAGAGCCAGCACTATTTAATGTTAACAATGATAAATTAACATTAGATATACGTAGTATAGCGTCAGAGGACCCACAAAAACATATACCGAAGTCTGATGGTGCACGAAAGTTATATCCAATACTTGAAGTTCCAGATGAACAAGAGCTAAATTTAGAGCTAGCAGAAATTAACCCCGAACCCAAAGCTGGTAAAAACAGACAAAAATCTAATTATGTTGATGGTAATGCTTTTAAAACAAATGTATCGAGTCAAACAGATGGTGCAGAATTGGGAATAGAAGACTATGCTAAAGATGTAATGAATTACATTATCCTAAAACAAAAAAATAATGATAGCAATCTAGATATTATTGATCAACCACCAGAGTTACCTGAATTATCTGTAACCGAATCTGTTACAGAACCTGTTGTAAAACCTGTTGTA
>CAKMZJ010000074.1:12643-14017 GCA_929200395.1 Candidatus Gorgonimonas eunicellae
ACCTGTTGTAGAACCTGTTGTAGAACCTGTTGTAGAACCTGTTGTAGAACCTGTTGTAAAACCTGTTGTAAAACCTGTTGTAGAACCTGTTGTAGAACCTGTTGTAGAACCTGTTGTAGAACCTGTTATAGAACCTGTTTTATATACGCCCCCTCTTGGCAAAACGCCGAGTGAAGAAGCAGCTATATTTATAGAAATGCTAAAACCATACGAAGGTTTAAATGCAGAACAAAAACAAGCCGCAGTTTTTACTATGATTCAAGCTAGAGTAGGATATTTTGCTACATATGGCGATGATCAAGATACTGAGGGCGTTGAGGAGTATTATTCAAATGTTAATGAAATAATAGCAGATAGATTCCAAGGTATAGATTGCGATGATTACGTTGCTTTATTCCGATTCTATGCTGGCATAGCTCAAGCTGAAAAGATGCTACCAGAAACTGCAAAATTTTATAATCTATCTTTACCTAGTCATTTAATATTTGGTTATGTTACACCAACAGATAATGGCTGGGAATACTATGTAGTTGATACCGGTATTGCAAAAGCAGCAAATCGCTATTGGCAGGCAGGTAGTCTTACTAAGCAACCTACCTTAATGACTCTAAAGGAGTATGAAAACAGGTTTTGGGGAAAGTCAATAGAAATTTATAATCATGAATTCTCAGTATTTCCTCTAGAAAAAAACGCTATAATAATACGATACATTGGAGGTGAACTAGATCTGATCAGTAAGAGTCATGGGAGTACTACCACAACGCAACACCTTGGAGATAAACTAGATCTGGGAGACATGTTAAATACTAATACTACTGTTAGAGATAGTATTTCGGTAGAAGATATATTTAAAATTCAGAACAAATACATTCACAGCAATGGTAAAATATCATTACCAGATGACTTTGATGAGGGATATTATAAATCGTATGCAGAAGCTGTACAGTATACGGGTCTTATTGGTTCACGATTTTATAAAGTAATACCTCCTAATCATCCTTATATTAAGACTGAAGATTTTAATATAACTCTAGAACAAGCAAGGCACTTAATAGGAAGATGGTCAAATAGGTTAAATAGAAAATTAACGACGGAAGATTTAAATATAAGTAAAGATTGGAAAGATCAACTTGATGGGACTTATTCCCCTGTTCTAAAACGTAATTTCACCCAAGAAGATTTAGGTTTTACTAATAATCTCTCGGGTGATCATATCTTTAAAGATTTCAAAAAGTGGATATATTCCTTGGTATTCGATAATCAAGCAGCTTCTAATCAGAACATAGAAGAACAGTCCGATCTTATCGTAACTGACTTAAACGTAAATGACACTACAACTGAAAAAACACTTCTAGATTTTAATGTAGAAAATAA
>CAKMZJ010000075.1 GCA_929200395.1 Candidatus Gorgonimonas eunicellae
TATACATCCTTGGCTAAAAACTGATAATCACTTGATAAAAACCCGTTTTTCAACTGCTAGCCATCTATATTAATTATAAAGGAAGCGATAACAATGCGTTTTTTGATAACAGGAGGAACGGGACTTATAGGTTCAAAATTAGTTCAAAAACTCCTAGCAAAAAATCACAAAATAACAGTACTTAGCAGAAAACCTTCAACATCTGTCCGTATACTTCTTTCTACAAGTGTTTTACCTATAAGTAGTTTAAACTCTATAGGTAGCAATACCTATTTTGATGTTATTATTAATCTGTCTGGAGAACCTATAATGGAAAAAAGATGGACTAATACTTATAAAAAGGCACTTCTTGATAGCAGAATTGGAATTACTAAAGAATTAGTAAAATTAGTAAAAAAAATGCAAGTTAAACCAAAATGTTTTATTAGTGCTTCTGCTATTGGTTATTATGGTACTAGTAATAGCATAGCTACCATACATGAAACAGATAGATGCGGAGATGGATTTATCGCCTCTTTATGTGCAAGATGGGAGCAAAAAGCTCAAGAAGTGAAAGACTTAGGAATTCCTACTAGCATTATACGTATACCGCCAGTGTTAGCTGCTAATGGTGGAATAATACAAAAACTACTTCCTTGGTATAGTTTAAATCTTGGTTGCATAATGGGAAATGGAAAACAGTTGTTTCCTTGGGTACATATAGATGACTTAGTAGATGCTATACAATTTATTTATAATTCTAAAAATAATAATGAAGTATACAATATAGTCGCACCAGAAATTATAGATAACAAAACATTTTCAAAATTATTAGCTAAAAGATTAAAAAAAATAGTATTCTTACGAATGCCTGCTTTATTATTAAAATTAATACTAGGGGATGCTGCGAAGATTTTAACAAACGGACAAAAAATATCCAGCGATAAATTAATATCAGCTGGATTTAAGTTTAAATATAATACTTTAAATGAAGCACTGCAGGATATGTTTAAAAAGTGACTTCCTCCCCGACCTAAAGGAACGGGTTTTACGGCACTTTTTGATAAAAATATCTTGCTAGCTAAATAAAATATTATTTTTATTTATTCATTTGTGCCTTAATTAGATCACCAATGGTTTTTGGACCAGCGCTGTCTTTAGTAGGCTTAGCTTTTTTAGAACGTAGTTCAGAAAGAGCTTCTTTTTCTTCAGCTTGTTGTTTAGCTTTAATAGACAAATGAATATTACGGTTTTTACGATCAATGCTAGTAATTTTAGCTTCTACTTCATCGCCAGCTTTAATTGAATTGTTAGGATCTTCAATATTGCCAGAATTTATCTCTGAAGCTTTTAAGGTAGCATGAACATCTGTATCTAATTCAACAACTACTGCTTTAGTGCTAACAGAAATTGCTTTTCCAGAAACGATATCACCTTTAGGATGCGCAGCAGCATAAGCCATAAAAGGATCTTCAGTTAACTGTTTAATACCCAAAGAAATACGCTCACGCTCTGCGTCTATGGATAAAATTACAGTTTCTACTTCTTGGCCTTTTTCAAACTTGCGAGTAGTAGATGCGTCTTGGTTTTCGCTCCATGATATATCAGATAAATGAACTAAGCCATCTATACCGCCTGGAAGACCAATAAACACACCAAAATCTGTTACAGATTTGATCTTACCAGCAACTTTATTTCCTTTGCTGTTTAATGTATTAAACTCTTCCCATGGATTATTCTTACATTGTTTGATACCAAGAGAAATTCGGCGTCTTTCGCCATCTATATCTAATACTTGAACTTCTACTTCATCGCCTAAAGATACTACTTTTGAAGGGTGAATGTTTCTATTAGTCCAATCCATTTCAGATACATGTACTAAGCCTTCAATGCCTTCTTCTAACTCTACAAAGCAACCGTAGTCAGTAAGATTTGTTACCTTACCTTTAGTTGTAGCGCCTTCAGGAAGTCTCTTAGTAACAGCAACCCATGGATCTTCAGCTAGTTGTTTTAATCCTAAGGATACACGATTACGCTCACGATCAAACTTAAGTATTTTAACTTTTACTTCATCGCCAACAGTTACGATTTCGCTTGGATGCTTGATACGCTTCCATGACATATCAGTGATATGTAGTAAGCCATCAACACCACCTAAATCAACAAAGGCACCGTAGTCAGTTAAGTTTTTAACTATTCCTACAACTTCCATGCCTTCGGCTAGAGTGCTTAATAGCTGTTCTCTTTCGGCGCTGTTTTCATCTTCTAGGACGATGCGTCGAGATACCACTACATTATTACGTTTTTGATCAAGCTTAATTATCTTAAACTCAAGCTCTTGGCCTTCTAGATTTACAGTATCTCTGATTGGACGTACATCTACTAATGAACCAGGCAAGAAAGCACGAACAGCTCCTATTTCAACAGTGAATCCACCTTTTACTTTCCCGCTAATAGTACCTTTAATGATAGCACTAGAGTTGAAAGAATCTTCTAATTCTTTCCAAATTTCCATTCTCTTAGCTTTTTCGCGAGAAAGTTTAGTTTCTCCGAAGCCATCTTCTACTGCATCAAGTGCAACCTGCACTTTGTCACCAACTTGTATTGATAACTCACCGCTTTCATCAAGAAATTGTGACTTCGGTATAATGCCTTCTGATTTTAAGCCTACGTGTACTGTAACCCAGTCGTTATCTATATCAATAACAGTACCTTCAATGATGGTACCTGGTTTCATTTCTACTTCTTTTAGGCTCTGTTCAAATAGTTCAGCAAAGCTTTCGCTCATGTTTATTCCTGTAACATCTTTAATCAAATCTTAGTAATACTAATAATGATTAATCGATTTATAGATTCTGTGCTCTAGCTAACACAGGGTAGTTTATAATTTACTTCGTTTCATTGCTAGCAATAGGCGAAACTAAGTGTATGAGATCAGTTGTTATAACAAACCTTTAATACTAAGGTGTTTGAATACCACTGATAAAACTTGTTCGATACTTAAATTGGTAGTATCTATACTAATTGCATCTTTAGCTTGTTTAAGAGGAGACGAGGTTCTTTGAGAGTCTTTTTCATCACGTTTCTTAATTTGCAATAAGAGCTCATCTATATTAGCATTAATATTAGTTTCATACAACTGTTTTTGCCTTCTTTTTGCTCTTTCTTCAATACTGGCGGTAATAAAAAACTTGATTGTAGCGTTAGGAAAAATACATGTTCCCATATCTCTGCCGTCTGCAACTAAACCTGGGGCAACAGCAAAATTCCGTTGACACTGTATTAATGCTATTCTTATTTGCTCTATTGTAGCAATTTTTGCTGTTTGCAACCCTATTTCTTCTGAACGCAATAGCTTGTTAATAGCTTTGCCTTGATAAACTACAGTGAAGCCTGATGTTGCTTCATCTAGAGTAAACTCTAATTCTAAATTAGTAGCTAAATCTACTAATTTCTTGTGATCGTGCAAGGGTATATTTTTATCTATAGCTTGAAATACTAAGGCGCGATAAATCAAACCGCTATCTAATAAATTCCAATTTAAACGTTTAGCTACAAAGTATGCTATCGTTCCTTTCCCAGCGCCACTAGGGCCATCTATTGTAATTACTGGATGCATAGGTATATTCTTTATTTTGTACCAAAGTTTTGTTTTAACAGCCCATATATATACTGATCTAAAAATTCGCCATCTTTGTACATATGTTTACGCAATACCGCTTCTCGCTTGAATCCCGCACTCTCTAAAATTTTACAAGAAGCTATATTGCGGTCTTGCACGTCTGCGAACATTCTAACAATTTGAAAAGTAGCAAATGCATGGCGACACAACTCATATAAAGCAGTTTTCATAACACCCTTACCCCAATGATCTTCAGAAAGCCAATAGCCTACTTCTGCATTAAATCTATAAACACCAATGCCAATAACAAAACCAATATCTCCGATACATTTATTATTATGAGCTATACAAAAACGTTTGCCTTGTTCATACTTTTTAGCATTGTATATCCAATTTCGGGCATAATCTATAGTATAAGGGGAAGGAAAGTTGTGTCGTAAATTTGCTGCTATTTTTATATTATTACCATGTTTTGCTAAATCAAGAGCATCACCATATAAAAAGTCTCTTAGTGTATAATTTCCTTTTAATTGTATCTCCATAAAAAAACCTCCAGGTTGAAATCATATACTCGTGCATGTAAATTTATTAAATTGGCTTAAAATCTAACTAACGTTGCCGTAGCTATTTTCCTTAAATTAATCTTTTTAATTTTTGTGTTTTTATCTGTAGCCACATAAAAATTTTGTTAGACAATTGTTTATATTTGCGTAACTTTAACTAAAAATATTACATGCTATTAATTATAATAGACTCAAAAAAAATAAAAAAAGTTTAGTTGGCCTATAAAGATTATAATAAAATCAAAAAGTTATTGCGATTTTGTAAGATAAAACAACGTTTTTTATAGATAATAACCTACAAGAAAAGATGAAAACTATACTGTTGAATGCAGAAGCTCTATACAAAGGTAATTTATTAAAATATATTTTCTAACTCATGTAAAACTCGTTCTCTAATGCACTTAAAAGATGCTTTACTTTTACTAAAGATTCTTGATATTCGCTATCGCAATTTGAGTCTGCAACTATAGCACCGCCTGCCCAACAATACAAACTATTATTTCGTGCCATTAAAGTACGAATGCAAATATTGGTATCCATATTACCGCAACAACTTATATAACCTATGCTACCACAAAAAATATTTCTACTATGATCTTCGATATAATTGATTATCTCCATTGCTTTTATTTTAGGGGCTCCTGTAATTGAGCCTCCAGGAAAACAAGAAGTTAATGCCTTGATAGCATTATAATCCGCTAACAACTCCCCTGTGATTTTACTTACTAAATGATGAACATTGGTATAACTTTTTATAGCAAATAATTCGGGAACATTTATGCTTCCAATTTTACAAATTTTACCTAAATCATTACGCATCAAATCAACAATCATCAAGTTTTCTGCCCGATCTTTACTGCTTTGTTGTAATTGTAACTTATACTGTTGGTCTATATCAGTATCGGAAGAACGTTTTTTAGTACCTTTAATAGGAGAAGTGGTGATCATCTGCTCTTTGATGCTGATAAATTGTTCTGGGGAGTTACAGAGTATTTGTTCATCAGCGTAATTTAAATAGCCAGAATAGCTACTAGAACATATTTCACGTAAATGCTTATAGGCTATCCAGCAATCGCCTTGATATGCGGCAAAGAATTTTTGAGTTAAGTTAACTTGATAGCAATCACCTTGTTTAATATGCTGCTTTACTTGGTGGAATTTGTGCTGATAATCAGTAAAAGCTATTGCGGTATTGAAGCATTGATTTAGCTTAAATGGTGTTTTCTGTGTTTGTTGTAGTTTTTTAGATAGCAAAGATATAACTTGTTGTTTCAATTTAGTATTTATTTGCGGATGTAAAATCAGCTTAGTAGTACCACTTTGATAATCCACAATTATAGCCCAATGATATAGACCTTGGCGTACTAAATAGCTATTAGGCTCTAATTGCAAATCTTGCAGTTTATTTTCTAACAAGCAAGCAAATTCATATGCCCAATAGCCTATAAACCCTCCAGTAAAAGGAATTCCTGGCAAGGAGGGTATTTTTTGCATCTGATTAAGTATTTTTTGCATTACCTCTATTGTGGAAGTGGCTTCTGTGGAGTAACTAGTAGATTTAATATGATCTGTCACTTGTAGAGATTTATTACTAGTAACCTCTAATGTTATTGTAGGCAAAGCTACGATTATATCATAGGTTTTATTTGAAGTCTTACTACCATTATGGCGACTATCAAGAAAACATGCATTAGGTAAATGAGCAAAAGCTTGAAAATAATCAGCACTACTTACGTGATGATCTAATGTTATAATAGTTAGTTTATCCATTTAGTCTCGATTAATTGCTAGTATAATATATTTTCTACTTAAGCATTACCCCAAATACTACCTATTTTCTGTGTTACTAATTTTTAAGATACACAGGTGGCAGATTAAGATGCCAGACTCCAGAACAAAAGAAAAAGCTTTAATTATAGTTATATTAAAAATTTAATCAATGTTATCTAACTGCAATCAAACTTATTTTCATGGTACTTTTGCTTAATATCGAGTATATGACTTGAAGCAGAAGGTGTATATAATGTAATAAAAAAAAATTTTATATAACTTTTTTTTTTTAGTTATGTAAAACGATGTAAATATTCTAGTATTTACATTATATAAACTATTTTCAAATGATGGAACACCGTATTTTTATATATTAAATATACAAATGTTACGGAGGTAAGTTATGGATGCAAGCGCAAAACACCAGCCTAAAATAGGATTCACAAAAAAACAGCTTCAAGAGGCAGAGAATATATCTATAAAGTTACTAAAGGGAACGCCTCTTTTTAAATTACAAAAAATACCTAAAAAGTCTATGAATACTATTAGTAATCTGGCCTTTCAATCATATAGCTCTGGTGAATATGATAAAGCATTACAGCTATATAGGCTATTGAGTTTATACGATCATACTGATAGTAAGAATTTTTTGGGTGTAGGGATCTGTATGCAAAAAGCAGAAAATTATGAAGATGCAATAAATTCGTATATGATTGCCACTAAATTAAATAGAGATAGTTATAGCGCATTTTTTAATATATCCCAGTGTTTGCTAGCTTTAGGAAAAACTGAATTAGCAGCTGGGGCCTTAGAAGAAGTTGTAAGAATCGGTAAAAGTAACTCAGAGGTAAAGAAATCTAAAACTTATAAGAAAGCAGAACAATTACTAAGCGGTTTAAAAATGTAATTTTATATATAAATCTTATATACACTTTCTACCTGCATATTAATCTTCAGCTAGAAAGTGTATAACACTACCTTAGCTAAAAACCTATAATCACTTGCTGAATCCACCACCTGTATATTTCCTGCCACATATAATGTTTTTAACACTAATTACATTAATATTTATTGAAAATAATAATTTCTAGTTTTTAAATTTACCATATATTTTAAAATAAAAGCCTTGCAGATAAATAGCTTGCTTTTTATTTTGGTTATTATATACTGCTTTTGTGTTGCGATAATATTCTTTAAATATGTATTATGTATTATGTATTTATTGTAAATTAGGCGGTTAGCTCAGCTGGTTAGAGCGTTGCCTTGACATGGCAGAGGTCGCTGGTTCGATCCCAGTACCGCCTACCAACTCCTAATAATTTACATGCATCTCTCCACTAAAAATCAAGACCTTACGACAACATTAGCTCAATTTTCAATATTACCAACAAAAAATCCTTTTAGTTTTCCCCTTTACTAATAATCTTTCACTCAATACCATTAAGCTTTTTAACTGTTTAGCCTTAGCTAACAAGCAGTAATTTTTTATAATACTCTGCTTATTGTTTAGGCTAATTTAATGTTATTTAGATTCAAGCACTTTAACTGTATTATTATGTTCTTCAATTAATACATCTGCTTTACGTAAAGCAAAAATTCCATTTGCTACTACACCTGTTATATTATTTATTTTAGTTTCTATAGCTATAGGATCCACTAGTTTAATATTTGTTAAATCAATTATAAGATTGCCATTATCAGTAACAACCCCCTCTCGATAAACAGGAGCCCCGCCAATAGAAAGCAATTGACGTGCAACGTAACTGCGCGCCATCGGTATAACTTCTATAGGTATACCAAAGTCTCCTAAAACATCTACTTTTTTAGAAGAATCTACTATACAAATAAATTTTTTACTTACTGCTGCAATTATTTTCTCTCTAGTAAGTGCGGCACCGCCTCCTTTGATTAACTGCATATCGTTATTAGCTTCATCAGCGCCATCGATATAATAAGGAATATCATCCACGCTGTTTAAATCATATACCTTTATTCCTAAAGACTTTAATTGTGATGTTGAAGTTTCTGAACTAGAAACGCATCCAGCAAATTCATCTTTATAATCAGCTATATAATCTATAAAATATTTTACTGTAGACCCCGTACCTATTCCGATAATCATATTTTTTTGTAAATTAGGTGTTAAATACTCTAATGCAGCATGTGCTACTTGTTGTTTAGCTTTACTCATAATTGTTCAATCTGTATGTTAATGATTTACAAGGCTCAATAATAGCCAGTTATCTATTGCTTTCCTAACTATAAATTTACTTTTAATATTTTCAGGAAGGCTATCCATTCTATTTTGTTTCATAATGTAATAGTGATTACTTGTTAACGATTCATCGATACTACGCTCTAATTCAGCTAAATCATAACAAATTTTAGCTTGCCCTTTACTATAAAAACGCCCTGAAAAAGGTAAATCTTTCCAATAAATAATATTAATATTATTAGTTAAATTGTTTGTTGCGTAAGCTGTTGCTAACAGCTGCTGCTGTGAGGATGTTACATTACCTAACGCTAGCCAAATAGTCATAGCAATAACCGCTACTAAGTTTATTACTGATACAGATACAGGCCAACAAAACCATTGCTTACTGCTCTCTATTTTCGTTTTTGCCCATAAAGCAATTAACAATCCCATTGGAATTACAGTTGCAAAACTATAAGTCCAAATTATATTATGAGCAAAAGAAAAAAATATTAACGGAGTAAAAAAAGCAATATATAAAAAACTACGCCATTGGTTTAGATTAGTACTTATTGTATTTGCTGTTTTTGTTGCCTTTCTGCGTAAATCGTTTATAAACAAGGTTATAAATACTAAACTCCAAGGTAATGTTGCAACTAACCATATTGGCCATATGTACCCTAAAGGTTCATTATGTGCATGTCCGTATCTATCGCCTTCCCAACCAGGCATCAAATAGCGATTAAAATGCTCACCGATAATAAAGTATTTTAAAAATCCTGGGTTTTTTATTTCTGCTAATATATACCAAGGTAATGCTATAACTAATGTTAGTATAATACCTGTAAACCACGGAAATTTACGTATAGCTTTACCTAGGTTATTAGTATATATACACCAAATAATTATTGGCATTACTCCCAGTATACCTACAACCAAACCTTTAGCTAATAACCCAGCCGCAATACCTATAAAAAAAATATATTGCCAAGTTAATGCTTGCTTTGGTAGCTCAGATTTTATTCCTATCCAAAAACCAGAAGTAATTAAACTAAGCGATAACAATAGTACTGGTTCCGCTACTATAGCCCCAGAAAGCACTATGTGTATCACCGTAGTTGCTATTATTGTAATTGTCAACCAAGCATAGTTTTTACCAAACTGGAAATTAGCTAAACACCAGGTAACAAACATAGTTATTAAACTAACCATGATTGAAGCAAACCTCATTGAAAACTCATTCACTACTGAAAACTTAGCAAACAAAGCAGATACCCAAATAAAAAGTGGTGGTTTACCAAGAAACGGCACTCCATAATTAAACTGCGGGGTTACCCAGTCTCCAGTTTCTAGCATAATACGCACCATTTCACCATAACGTGCTTCTGTTGTATCTAACAATGGATAATAACCTAAAGATAAAACCCTAGTAACAAATACGACAAGTAATGCACATATGCAAAAGAGTATTATATAAGATGGCTTGACTAAACCTTGTTTCATTCTATGATAAAGCATTAAGATTATACCGTAATAATTTATAAACTTTTTAAATTATACAATTAGGTTAAAGCTGTATACTATTTTCTTAAATAGTGTATCTTAAGTAAATACTATACTTAATAAATAGTAATATAATTTAATATTTTTAGTTTGATATATAATATGAATATATTATACATAAAAGGTGCATTATTTTGAAAAAAACTTTTTTTTGGTACGATTACGAAACATCAGGAACTGACCCAGCTATGGATTGGCCATTACAATTTGCTGGCGTGCGTACTGATGAAAATTTAAATATTATTGAGGATCCAGTTGATATTTATTGTAAACTACCTAACGATCATCTACCACACCCTGCTGCAACTGTAATAACTAAAATAACGCCCCAACAAGCGAATAGCAAAGGATTAATAGAATCAGAGTTTGCTGGTATTATCTATGACAATATGAGCCAAGCAAATACCTGTACTGTAGGTTACAATAATTTAAGGTTCGATGACGAAGTAACTCGACATATGTTTTTTCGTAATTTTTATGATCCTTATAAGAGAGAATATGCAAATGGTAATAGCAAATGGGATCTAATAGATTTAGTCAGAGCAACAGCAGCACTAAGACCTGATGGTATCGAATGGCCATTACACCAGCAAGGAGAGTTAGCAGGACGCAACAGCTTCAAATTAGAAGACTTAGTAAAAGCTAATGGTTTCGCTAACGCTAACGCACATAACGCATTAGCAGATGTATACGCTACTATTGACTTAGCGAAGCTTTTATACAATAAAAAGCGTAAACTATTTGATTATTTTTTAAATTTGCGTAATAAAGTATATGCTAATACTATATTAGCAGAACATGACAAACTCGTACATGTATCGAGTAAGTATGGTAGTTTACGTCAGTATACTTCGGTAATACATTCTCTAGGCCAACACCCTATAAATAAAAATGAAGTAATCATTCTTGATTTAACTAAAGACCCAAAGCCTATTTTTGAGCTTTCTGTTGCAGAATTGACAACAATAATATTTACCAAAAAAAATGAATTACCAGAGGGAACTCCAGAACTAGGAATAAGAACTATTAAGTTAAATCAATGCCCTTTTATTGCCACGACTAAAATATTATCAGAGGCAGACAACCACAGATTACAATTAGATTTCTCACAAATAGAGCAAAACCTACAGCAAATTAACAACAATAAACAAGAGCTATATAGCAAAATAAAAAAAATATATGAAAATCCAGATAAAAGAATAACTCATGATGTTGAACAAAGCTTATATACTGGTGGTTTTTTAGGATGGGAAGATGCAAAAAAAGTTGCTAAAATACCGCTAACTCCCCCTAAAAAACTTGCTCAGCAAACAATTAAATTTGACGATGATAGATTATCTGAACTTCTATTCCGCTATCTTGGAAGAAATCACCCTAATGCTCTATCAGACGAAGATAAAAACAAATGGCATGAATATAGAAAACTAAGATTATCGTTTAATTTAACCGAGCATAAAATATTGGGCTTTAATGATTTTGACATTCTGTTGCGGGAACAACAGCAAAAATCAGCGAATAATACCGCCGAGCAACAATTATTAACTGAACTAAAGGATTATGCTAAAAAACTAGAGAATGAATTAATATACACGCCTTCCGTTGAAAGTGTATAAAGCAGATATACACGCCTTCAAGGAAGGTGTGTATTGCTTAAAATGGCGTCCCCTAGGGGATTCGAACCCCTGTTGCCGCCGTGAAAGGGCGGTGTCCTAGGCCTCTAGACGAAGGGGACATATTAGATATGTCGACGCTGGTGGAGCTAAGCGGGATCGAACCGCTGACCTCAACACTGCCAGTGTTGCGCTCTCCCAGCTGAGCTATAGCCCCAAACTTTATGATGAAGCCATTATGCCATATAATTTTTATAAATCAAGTGTTTTTTTAACTTTTTAATCTGCACATTGCTGATAATTTCATGTATCAAACTTAATTATAGCGGATGTTAATATAGATGTTTTGAATATTACTAATATGCTAATGGGCTTAATTTCAAAATTACACAGATAATCTATTATTTCTTACTTAATATATGTGACATGTAATAAATATTGTTTATCTTTAATACTTAATGCACTTGCCATAATATTTGTAACATAACTCATAGCAAATTTTACTTGTGATCCCATGTAACAACCTTCATCTAATAGCTGCTGTTTTTCAATCATTGTTAACTTAAGATCTAATAAATATACTTTTGCTTTATCAGAAATATTCTGAGTGTTTAAAATTTTATCTAAATAACTTTCTAAAAATTTTAATTTGTCATCGTCTTTAAATAAATAGATAATCCAAAATTTACCGTTAATATCATCTCTAGTAATTAATGTTATTTTTTCTTCTTCAGTGAGCGTATTAGTATTTAAAATATCTTCTAAATACTTATTAAACACTTGTAGTCTATATTCAGTATTTTTTTGCCACCAATAATTAATATCTTTTGAAGATATTATATATAAGTTGGAATATGGTAATTTAAATTTATAATTTAATAAAGCGAGTTTTTCTTCCCAGCTAAGATTTTTACTTTCTAATACAGCTAGATAAAACACCTTCCAAGCCACAGAAGAGTTATGCAACATACTATTATATATAGATCCAGTATATGGGAAATTAAGAGCTTTTATTTTATCTTGTACACTACAAGGAAGTTCTAGAACGTCTTTTATATAATCATTTATTGATTCAGCATGATTTTTAAAACAAGCCTGAATAAATCCATAAATTTTATGATAAAAAACTGGAATCTTTTTACTAAAGTTTGGCATAATCCATTTAAGAAAAAATAAATTTGACACCCCAGGAATCTCATTGAATATTACTGGGTTTAAAATATTCTTATTTTTTGGTATGAGTTCTGTTTTGTAATGCCCATAGTTTAACATCCCTGCTATTTTTGTTATAGTAGTGTCGCCTAATATTTTAATATATGCTTCTTTATTTGTTATTACGGTTTCTATATTTACAAGTGCTCCATAGTCTTGAGAAAAATAACGGTATTTATCAAGTAATTTCATAAAATCAGATATTGCTAATTGATTAATATAATTAACATCATGCAATATAAATACTTTATAAGAATTAGTTGCGTTATCTGGATCATAAAATTTTAAAACTAACCTATTATCTTTTTTTTCTACAATAATAGCATACGCATGGTTTGTAGTTATTAATAAATATCCTTGAGAATTATTATAAGCCTTATGACTTACACATGTTGCAATATCAGCTAAGGCATCAAGCAAATTATTAAAGCTAATATAATAAGCTGACTTAGGAATTTTTTTATAATAATTTTCAATATGTTCTGCATTTAATGCAGGTTGAGATTTTATTGCTTCAATGCTAAAAAATTCTCTTGGATGCATACCCTGAGCCACAGCTAAAGAAAAATTTTCGCATGCGTAGTTTTTCTCTCTTATAAAGCTATTTCCGGTAAAGCTTTCGTCTCTTATTTTATTATTGAAATTATTTTTATTATTATCTGAATCATATATTAAAATAGAATAATCTTTTAAAGCGTTGCTGACTATTCTTTCAGTAAATTGCAATTTATTTTTTATTAAATGTTCTTTTTTATTTTTAATATATTCAGAATATCCTGTTGATGAAATGTATCTCTTATAACTATAGTGCATTGAAAAATAAGATGTTTTTTTAAAGCTTGTAGTGATATTTTTATATAATGGAGTTGTTTGTTTTGCTAAAAATGATATTTTATTCATAAACACTCTACTTTTATTATTTTCACTGCTAATTATCTGACTTGATACTATTTTTTCTAAATTAACGAAACTACAAATATAAACAGTAAAATATTATTAGGAACACATCAAGTGTAATAAATATATATTATAATGTTTTAAATAACTTTTACTTGCCTGCAAAATACATATTAGATATTATATTATATATACACGTGGCAGTTGGAAATGCGAGTTTTCAGCAAGTGATTATAAGTTTTTAGCCAAGGCAGTGTTTTGCAGATTTAGTATCGACTAAATCAAGAAATACTAACGCAGGATAAAAGCTTAGAAGCCTTGCCCTCT
>CAKMZJ010000076.1 GCA_929200395.1 Candidatus Gorgonimonas eunicellae
TTTAGCCCTGTGGTTGTGAAAAATGCTAGTTTTAATGTAATCATCAGCACCTATATACCCATCTTGGATTCTGATAAGTATAAATGGCGTTATATTATATGGTTGTTTATGCGCTTGAAGGCTTTAGAAAAACATCATTGCGGGTAGGAGTACGACTTAAAATAAGATATTTTCTTCCTGTAAGTTACTCTTTTTGTTCTAGTATTACTTAGGTAGGGTAAGCTATTACTGGCTATACGCCTTTCATGAGCTTGAGTGTAAGGCCATATTAGATATAGATTGGTTTGCAGTTACTGCTAAATCTTTATAATCTGTATGATCTCTAATTTCTGAATATTTAACACATAAATTGAATTAAACTTAATATTATAATATAATTGTGCTATTAGGTGATTTATACAATTAAAAATATAATGTATATAAATCGTATCCTATTCCATTATAAAGTAATATAACAATAAATTGATATAAGTCTTTTTCTGCTATATGGATAGTACAAAAATATAATATATTTACTTACTTGTTATTCTGCTTTAAAACAATAACTAAAAATATAAAAGGCGTAATATGAAAAAAACTATAATTTTTCTTATAACTATTGGATGCTTTACTATTAATGCTAATGCAATATCAGCTAAAGAGATCGCACAAAAAACACCATTGTTTTTACTTTTCGCTGCGGTTGGTTATCCTACTATTTTAAGCAAAGCAATCAATAGCACGAATGAAAATGCTGTTAGCTCTAACACAGATAACAAAGGAAATATAACTTTATCATTGATATATCAAATACTAGTACCAATGAAAGAGCAAATTGAAGAAATAAAACATAAAACTGTAGATCAATATAGCGACTATGCAAAAGATCAACTAGCAAGTCTAGGTATCTATACTGTAGCTGTAATATCGTTATTATTAGTTTTAGCATTAGGCTATTGTTATATGAATTGTTCTGGTAAAAAAACAACTAATCGTACTACAGGCCCCTTCACAAGATATGGTCTAAACAATTAAACTTTTAATACTTTAAGTAGGTATAGTAACTTCTAAAAGTTAAAGGCTCTAGATTGTATTGTATAAAAACTATAATTTGCAGTATATTCTAAGGTTTAAAAATAGCATTAAATAAGTATCAATTTATTAAAAAATTGATACTCTTGCATAAACCAATAATAAAATGAACAACAGATAAAATAACAATAATATTTAATAGTATTGTTGCTATTCTGTGATCATGTTTTTTTTGGCAAAGTGTTTCTCGTCTCCTACTCTCTGAATTTATAGTATTTTGAATATACCGTGCTACGTGATATATATTTTCTCTATCAAACTTATGAATGATTTCATTTTTGTCATTTAGTATTTTATTGCGAAAAGTTTGTATAAGATCATTTTCTTGTGTTATAAAGTAACAAAGATCAGCAATACTTGTATTAATAGTAGATATATCTGCATTTGGTATAGTACGTAAAAAATTGTCATTTTTTAGTTGTTGAAAAATAATTTGTATATTTTTTGCTAAAAAATCAATATTTTTAGATAAACTTTTTATTTCATTTAATACATCGAATTTTTTAATAGCATATTTTTTTACTTTAGTTTTATTATTGTTATAACATGTAGGTTGATTACAATAATCCAGCTCATCATGTATGAATTCAAAAATTGAATTATATTCATATTCTGCTATTACACTGCTTATACATAGACAACAACTAATGTTATTTTTTAAATATAGATCAATACATTCTGAGTGGTAAACATGCCTGCAGTCTTCTAGTAATGCTATTTTTCTATTAGCTATTATTATTGGTAACAAGCAAATTGCGCAATCATTTTTTAAATGATCTACTAAGTTATTTAGCGCATGAAATGGTTGCTTATAAATAGTAGCAACTTTATGTCCACAAGATGCGATACCATTTTTTATATTCACTAGATGATTGTTATTATTAGTTGATGTTATTGATGCTGTATTCATACTTTATTATGATAATTAATGGTTTATCTTTGCTTAATTAAAAATAAGAATACTTTTAAGTAAAAGTTTTAATATTAAAATACATATATCTTGAGTATTTTTATTATTTAATCAAACTATAATTTCAAGAATATTTACTTGATATAGTCATGGATTAATCTTTATTTAAAAAGTTCAAGTTGATGATTTTTACTAGAGTTAAATATGTTTAACTTTTGATAAAAAAAACTAGATATTTACATAACTAGTTTAATTAAAATAACTGTTTTTAAAGGTTTATAATAGTTAAACTAACTGTAATATGGGGAATGGTTCTTTTGGAAGTTTTTTAGATTTAGATATCATTTTATCTATAGGGTCAGTTTTTATTTTTTTTATTTTGTTTTTTTTATATGAAATTAAGGGTTTTGCAATTATATCGCCGAGTTTATCGTCATCGCCTAACAGTTTATATACTTTACGTTTAAATTCTTTTTTACTAGAAATATCATTTGTTGCCAAATGAGATAACTCTGTTTCCGGCATACGATAATTAACACAGGATAATTCAAGTAACTCTAATGAAGAAGTATATATCATACCTCTGCAATCATTAAAAGTTTCTATTCCGTCAAAATCAGCTAGTTTCAGCTTTCTACCTTCATAAAATACTAATATATTACCTAAATGAAAATCAAGATGATTGATATTAACTTGTCTACAAGCATCTATAAGCAAAAGAAATTCAAGAGCTATATATCTCATGTTTTCATATGAAAGCTGAACGTCTTTATTTTCCATAAGAGCTCTTTTGTATGTATTCATGTCCCCATCTGCAAGCTCCATCACCATTGCTATACTAAAGCAGGATAGCTCTATATCGTTTATATATATTCCTAATAGTTGTACAAATCTAGAGTTGCCATTAATTTTTATAAAGTCTGCTGCTTCATTCCATAGTCTCTCCTGTATCATACCCTCTGGATAATAGTCTGTATATGCATGTTTTTTAATCTCTTTAATTGCCACCATGGAGCCGTTGTGTAAGTAAGCCCTAGAAACTTTACCAAATAACCCTTGTGAAATGTACTGCTTACTTGTAAAATCAATTTCTTTTTTAATATCTCTGTTACTTATAAAATCAGTAACAACTGCAATTTGATACTGTAAAAAATCAGGCTTACCACTTAAATAGCTAGAAGCTACAGGTGTGCTACTACATGTTTGTCCTGTTGATAGTTTTGCTACTCGACTTGGCGATAATGATTGATTTGTTGTATATTGGATATTACTTGCTTCGTTAACCACATGGTTGCTATGCATATAAAAAATCCTTTTATTCGCTGTATTATTATTGTCGTGTATTTATTTTTAAAGTATAGAAGACATATTGCATCTAAATTACTAGGTAAGTATTTGAAGTTACATAGTAGATTAAATAAGTATATACATAAGCAATAAATATTAAAATCATAATCTTATATTAATAGTGGTTAATTTTATTATCTTATAAAAGTTATTTGTCGCTTATATTCATTATTAAATAGTCTATAAATTAACTATTACTCATTTTTAATGCCGGGAATTCTTCAAGCTTAATTCTTGCAAATTGGTCGATTATATCTTCTAGTGAATTAATTTTTCCTTGTAATCGTTGTTCTTTATACGCCATTATGGGTTCTAAGAGAATATTTGCTAATATATAATCACCACCTAAAAAATTAGCTAGATGATATTTAAGCGTTTCCTTATCAAAAGTAGGGCTTCTTTTTGTATGGAACAATCCTTGTTTTGATTTGCCATAGTTATTACAAGAGAATTCAAGTAACTCAAATAAAGCTTCATAGATTGTATCGCTATTATCAACAAGAGGTTGTATTCCATCAAAATCAGCTAGTTTAAGCTTTCTACCTGCATAAAATACTAATACATTACCTAAATGAAAATCAGGATAATTTATTTTAGCTTCTCTACAGGCTTCTAATATCTTAACAAAACCATGAGCTATATATTGCATCATAGGATGCGATAGCTGAACATCTGGATTTTCTTCAATAGCTTCTGAGTATGCATAAAGATCTCCATCTGCACACTCCATTACCATTGCCATACTAAGACAGGGATTATTTATATCATTTATATATATTCCTAATAGTTCTACAAAGCTAGAGTTGTCTTTAAGTCTTATACAATTAGCCACTTCATTCCATTTTCTAGTATTTATATAATCTTCTTCGTAATGTTCTCTATACTTTTCTTCTCTACTCTCTTTAATTGCAACCATAGAACCATCTAGTAAACGAGCACTTGAAACTATCCCGAATGCTCCTTGTGAAAGGTAGCTCTTAGTTTCAGGGACAATTTCTGATTTAATATCCCGTATATTACCAAAATCAGTAACAAATTTAATGGTATCTTCTTTGAAATAGTTATCATCTACAGATGTAATACTACAAATTGAGCCTGACGATAATCTTGGTGCATCAAAATTTACTGGTGATGAAACTGTCTCTATAGGATAAATATTTGGTGATTTACTACTTTCTTTACTGATAATACACATGTAAGAACTCCTTTTCTTTATTATTTAGTAGTGCTATTATAACATAAAATATTATAACCTAAAGGCAAGGTTGATGTTTTATCTGTTGTTTGTATTTGTTGATTTAACTTGTTACTAATTTTCTTAAAGTTAATAATTTAAAAAAATAAGTTATACTTGTTTTTAAAAAGATATTCTCTAATAAAGTAATAAATACTCTTAATGATTTATGATGATTTTATTAGCATAATAATAATTTTATTTTCATAAAACAGGATAATAATAATGATAAATAGTGTATTAACACCTTCTAGCTTTACTACATTTAATGATAATATAAATTATAACCCACAGCTGAATGACTACATTGAAATTGATGAGAATATAACAAATTTTGAGATATTACATAAACAGCAAAACTTTATTTTAATAAGGTCTAAATATGAAGAATCGATAAAAGAATTAGCTAAATTGTATTATTTTTTTGAAGGTAAGAAATGCCAACAAAGTGTCCAATTTACCATTGAAAAAATATATTCAACAGAAATAACAGAGTATAATGATTTATTTTATAGCTATAAACAAACTAGAAGATATGTTGCTAATATTATAAATTATCTTATGTTTTATAAAAACCAGCAAATAAGAAATAGTCATACTGCTACAATGATGATAAAGCTATCTGAGTGTTTTGGGTTTTGTCTAGAAGGTTTTAACTCTAAGATAACTGACCTTAATGATTATATAGTAATTTATAGTAATAGCGATTTAGATAAAAAAATTAATACTAAAATTAAAAAATTATTAGAAGAAGCTATAAGAGATGTATTGCTAGATAAAAAAAATAATAATAAAATTAATATTCCAGTTAGTAATATACATTATCAAAATGCCTTTTTTAATTTAATCGCAGATGATTTAAATTTTAAGCAAATTGTAGATAAATATGCAACTTTAGATAACATAAAGTCTAATGTTATAACAGATATAATACAAGAAGTAAAATCTGAGCTATCAGAATTTAATGTATGTAAATATATTGCTAATTACTTGTATGATATTTTTAAAGATTGCTTAACTGAAATAGGAAAACTAAGATGGCTAGATGCTCCTATATATGATTTAAAGGAAGAAGATATTTCTATACTAGAAAATAAGTTTTTATCTCCAATAAATAAATATTTATATTCAACAACAAAAGAAGATATATTAAAAATATCCGATATCTTTCTTGAAGATAGGAATCTAGGTTGCTTTTATTTAGCTGATGTTAAAGATGTATTGCATTATTTTATAGCAAGATATAATAACAACATAATTAAAAACTCTTTAAATAAAAATAAATATAATAATTTAATAATTGCACTAGATAATAATACATATATATACAATATATACGATAGTTATTTTTATGTTTTACGCAATGAAGTTAAACAACCTATAACGTTAGATTATATGTTAAATCTAGGATTAAATGACATTGATATCAAGGGATATGTATCAATGTTTATACAAGCTCTAACAAATACTGAAGAAAATAGAATTTATGATTTTTTTAGTAAAAAAAGTACTAATGAGATAATATTCACTACAAAAAATAGTCAATATATAATATCTGAACTTAAAAGATTTATTAAAAATAATAGTTATGAGCAAGAGAAGTTATTAAATGGGATCATTAACCCATATATAGAGCAAAAACAAATATCATATAAATTATTATGCCAATTTATTATAAAAAATATATTGGTTTGTGAGATAACAGAAAGATTGCTTGATCATAACATAGATATTAATAATTTATTCCAAGAATTAGATAAAAAAGAAATATATGATTTCATTTTAAATTTAAATGAAAGAAATATTTTAATAGCAAGGATTCTGTCTTGTTACAAAGATAATTATAATATAACAAGTATAATTTATAAGATACTTTGTAGAAATATTGAAAATAAAACAAGTTATCAAATTATAAAAGATTTTGATATAGAAACAAGAAATAATTTTATAGCTTCTATTAGTACTATACAGTGGTCAAAAATATTGATAAATATTCTTAATAAAAATAATTATAAACTATCAAAGTTGTTTATTAAAGATTTATTATACTTAAAAATACTAGATGAAAATAAAAATAGTGTATTACATCATATAGTAAAAAATAAAGATGAAAATGCTTTAACTGAAGTTATAGAGCAATTAGATGATTTTAGTATTAAAAAGTTACAATTTAAAAAAAATAATAAAGGAAAAACAGCGTTAATGCTAGCTATAGAACAGGAAAATAATTATAATATAATAGCTACGTTGTTAAAAAAAAATAATACTGTTAATTTGCAAGATAATTATGGAAATACAGCACTTAGTATTTGTATTATATATAATAAATTAGAATATTTTAAGTTGATATTAGACTATTGCAGTAACGAGACAATTTATATAAATAATAATAATAAATTCAATGCTTTAATGTTAGCGTCAAAAAAAGGCTTTTATGATTGCATTGAAGTTTTATTAAACAGAATTAACGATAGCAGATATTTATATGAAACAGATGAAAATAAAGATAATAGTTTAAATATTGCGCTAAAAAATAAACATGATGCTTGCGGGGCATTATTTATAGAAAGGTATAATGCAGAAATATTAATAAAAACAAATAAAAATGGATACACTGCTTTAATGTTAGCAGCTAAAAATAATCTTATACTGTCTTTAAAAAAGATATTAGCTAAATGTAATCATGATATGATCATAAAATCTAGTGATGGAGTTTACAACAATAGTTTAATGTTATCAATTGTCAATAAAAGCCATTTTTGTACTAAGGAGTTATTAAAAATATTTACCAGTACCTATTTAGATAAGACTAATTCTAAAAAAGAAAATGCTTTAAATTTAGCTATTAAGTATGATAGTGATTATCTTGAAGATATTATTAATTTATCAACTGTAAATCAAATACAAAATATTACCACATATGGATATAATGCTTTATCGTTAGCTTTCTATCATGGGTTAGACAGCGAATTACTTTTAGCTTTAATTAAAAAAAATATAAATAAAATAACTAGTAAAGAAAACGGCTATATGTTTTCTTTGCTTGTTACAGTTAAACAAGGGCATGTACATTGCTTAGATGTTTTATCCAAATATATAACTGAAAAGAATATAATAAATACAGTAGACTCAAATAATGATAATTGCTTAGTTATTGCAATAAAAAATAACAATTATTACTGTGTTGAGTATATGCTAAAAAATTACTCGCAATCAGTTATAAAAATATTATTAACACAAAAGGTAAAAAATTTACCAATGAATAATAGGATGAAAAAGATTATGAAGACTAATCAGAATATTTAATATCTACTAGAATGTAAAGAACTTGCTTAAATGTAGTCTTCAGAAGCTACCTCGTTAATAGTTAATGAGGTAAAAGGTAGTGTTATTCTACTAGTTTAATTTTGGCTTTTTTTAATACTAATTGTAAGTTATCTGGTAGTTTAGCAGTAAAATGTAAGCGTTCACCTTCGATGTTTTTAAATGATATACTATGAGCATGCAAAAATAATCTAGTGCAATTTAACTGTTTAGCTATTTGTTGTGACTCTAGAGAATTATATTTATCATCACCTAAAATCGGGCAGTCGCTAGCTAAGCAGTGAACTCTAATTTGGTGGGTTCTGCCAGTAAGAGGATACGCCTCAATTAAACTATAATTATCTTGTTGTTGTAATATTCTATATTTAGTTGTTGCCGGTTTACCATTAGGGTTAATTACTACAATACGTTCACCAGATTTTAAAGTATTTTTTAATAAGGGTTGGTTTACAGTTAAATTATTTTTTTGCCACTTGCCTGCAACTAAGGCGTAATATTTTTTAATTACTTTACCAGTATCTATAAACTGTGATTGCAAATGTTTTAGCGTGCTACGTTTCTTAGCAATTATAAGGCACCCAGAGGTGTTTCTGTCTAGTCTATGTACTAGTTCTAAATACTTTTCTTTAGGTCTGCTATTTCTTAAAGCTTCAATAACACCAAAAGATAAACCGCTACCGCCGTGTACTGCCATACCTTCAGGTTTATTAATTACTATTAGAGTTTTATCTTCATAGATAATAGCATCTTCAATTTTATTCTGAACTTGCTTCGGGGCAATATAGTTAGGTTTTTCTTGTAGCATTAATGGCGGAATTCTAATGATATCCCCCGCTTGAATATTATATTCTGGTTTTGCTCTTTTTTTATTTACTCGTACTTCTCCTTTGCGGATTATTTTATAAATTTTACTCTTAGGTAAGTTTTTTAAAGTACGAATTAGGTGGTTATCTAAACGTTGACCAGCAAATGGTTCTAGTACAGTTATATGTTGCACTTGTTTATAGATAACGCTTTCTTGATTATCGGTTTTATCTGAGGGTTTACTATTTGTTGCTTTTGCGTTAAGCCTTGTAGCCATTACTATTCCTATAAAAATGCTTGGTAAAAGGTGTATATTATTTACCAATACAAAAATCTGCAAAAATTCTGCCTAGAAGTTGGTCGTTGCTAAAAGCACCTGTAATCTCTCCTAAAACTTCTTGTGCTTGCCGTAAATCTTCTGCTAGTAACTCAGGAGCACCAGATTTAATAAAAAAGCTCTTGCTGCTAATTAGTAAATCTTTGGCTTTAACTAGGTTAGTGGTATGCCTACTTCTAGCAGAAAATCCACCGCCAATATCTGCTGCAAATCCAGCATGTTGTTTTAAAAAATCTGTTAAGATATCTAATCCTTGCTGGTGCTTAACTGCTAAATCAATAGCAGAGAAATTATCAATTTTATATTTTTTAGGAGTATCACAGGTAGTATCTATTTTATTTCTTAAGATAATAACTTTATTTTGAGGGATGTTTTGATTAACCAATTCATGCCAATGTTGTTGTAGCTGTTCAGCATTTAGCGGTTGATCTACCATAAATAGTATAATATCTGCGGCAGATATTAAGCTTATGGTTTTGTTAATACCAATTTGTTCAATTTTATCTTCGGTATTGCGTAATCCAGCGGTATCTATGATTTGTATAGGTAAGCCATCAAGATTAATATGCTCTTTTATTGTATCTCTAGTAGTGCCTTTTATATCTGTTACAATAGAAGTTTCTACTCCCGATAAAGCGTTCATTAGACTAGATTTACCTACATTTGGCGCCCCCATAATTAATAAACGTAAACCTTCACGTTGTACTGCCCCACGCTTCGCTTGAAGTAATACATCTTCTAGGTTATCTATTATTTTTTGTATTTTCTGAATAACAGGGTGATCTGCTAGGAAATCAATTTCTTCTTCGGGAAAATCTATAGCTGCTTCTATATAAACACGTAAATGAATTAATTCTTCAATTAAGCAATTTATTTTTTTAGAAAATTCACCAGTTAATGAACATATCGCAGCTCTAGCAGCATGCTCAGATGAACTTTCGATTAAATCAGCAATAGCTTCTGCTTGAGTTAAATCGATTTTATCATTGAGAAAGGCTCTTTCTGTAAACTCGCCTGGTCTTGATTGCCTAGCTCCATAACTAATAGCTAATTTTAATATTGATTCAACTATTATGCCGCCATGGCCTTGAAGCTCGACTACATCTTCGCCAGTAAAAGAGTGTGGTCCTTTAAAAAAAATGGCTATGCCTTCATCTATAATATTATTGTTTGCATCATAAAAACTACCAAAATGAGCTATTCTTGCAGTTAATTGTTTTTTTGCAATTTTACAGCCAATTTCAAAAGCTTTACTGCCAGAAATGCGCACTATTCCTATACTACCTATACCAGTGGCTGTAGCTCTAGATGCTATAGTATCTACATTTACTTGATGGTAGTCATCTAACATATTTAGTTCTCTAAAATTTGATTAATTTTTGCTGATTTTATTACGATAGAAGCTCAGTATTGTATTTGTTAAATGTAAATTTGCCAACTCTAAATTAACAAGTCAGTTTAAATATACACCTGCTACTTAGATATTACATACTAGACATTAAGAAAAAGCACTATAAAAACATGCTCAATTGTGGCTGTATACAGGTAGCAGATGAAAATGCAATAGATAATTTCTTATATGATAAAACATCTGAAATTACAATTACCTTGTGTAGTAGAGTTATTGATAATTTTCAGAGATTTGTAAAAACCATATTTTGAAGTTTATTGTATACAGAATTTTAAGGATAAGAAATGCACCTTGAAGTAGAATAAATACACTATTTCAAGATACTAGCTTTTATTTTACAAAAGTGCTACAAAAGTTTGCTAGCTATTATTGTAAGTCAAGCTTAGTATAAATCCCAGTAAATTTGAACTACACTCAATCTTTATTCATTAATAATATATCATTACTTGAAGTATTCGATTGAGAAATACTTTATTTAAAAATAAAGTACGTATACTTGATTTAATTCTAACTTCATTTATGTTTATGCATTATTTTTTAGCTGTTGCTTCTTCTTTTTTGTTGGAAGATTTTTTCTTGTCATCTTCATTTGATTTGGCTTGAAGGCTTTCAATCTCTTGTTTGCTGTCATCTAATTGCTTTGACAATTGCTTTTGTTTAGTTTTCAATGACGCATTTTCAGTGCTTAAAGATCTGTTTTGCTCTTGCAAACGTTTGATTTGCTTCTTCATTCTATCTGGGTTAGAAGCTCTTAAATCTTTAATGTCAGATTCAAGTTGTTTAAGCTTAGATTTGAGTTGATTTGTCTCTCTATTGTGTTGTTTGCTAATTTCTACAAGAGCTGATAATCTACGTTGCTCAATAAGATCCTTTTCTTTTTCTGAATTAAAGCTTTCGCCCCTGCTCAGGGTACTCATATATATAATAACCTCCAGAATGTTACATGATAAAAATTTATTTTAGTTTAGCTATCAATTATATTTCAGATATTAAACTTAAATATCTCTAATGAAAATTGGGTGTTTTAAGCTATTTACCTTCTACTCAAAGATCATATATTGTATATTAACAGAAAAACACTATAAAAAAAGGATTGTTTATAGTTAGGAGCATCTAATTAAGTTATCAATATGTCGTAATTAAAGTCTAAAAATGGCTGTAATTAAACCTATTATTAAGCATTAAATGCTATTTTACTGTGCTAAATACTAATGTCTAGTATATGATTCGAAGGTTGCATTTTTTAACCTTGGCAAAAAATTTTAACTCAAAGCAAAATACCGCAAGAATGCAGGTTGCATTTCAAGGTGTTTTAACTATGAAGCTAATCTTTTTAATTGCTCCCATATCGCTGTTTTTGTTGCTACTTTTAAATTTATAAGTAATTAAAGTAGATGCCTTGTTTACTAAGCTAAAATTACCTACTGAAAAGAATTATCTTCAAGTAAAAGGTATATATACGTGGCAGATGAAAATGCTAGGTTTCAGGGCTAAGTAAAATGGTTTAATTCAAGGCAAAATACTGCAGGAATGCAAGTGCATTTCAAAGTGTTTTAACAATGAAGTAGGCATTTTTAATAGCCCCTAGAGGGCAAGATTTATCTTGTATTAGCATTTTTTGATTTAGTTGATACTATAAAATACTGCTAACACTCGTAACTTATAACCATTTGCTAAAAGCTAGAATTTTTTATCTGCTACTTGTATGTAACGTAGTATATTTTACGCTTATCTCCCAAAACTATGATATATCATAAAATTAGACATTTATACGTTTTTATTGGAATTTAGCATATTAAAAGAATGCTAATAAAGATAATTGTGTGTGGTTTATGTGTAAACCTTTACAAACTATTCCTTTAAGAAGTAATAAATGCCACTAAAATAGTCTTATGGACTTACAATAATAACTATTAAAAGATGTCATGGTAAAACATGTTATATAATAAAATCATACTTGTTGTATTCACCAATCTTTATATTTTTGTTAATTTGTAAAAGTTAAATAGTATTAATACCATGCGATATGCCATTATAAGGAAGCCTAAATGTCACTTTTTTAGTAATTATACATTAAAGATAAAAAAAAGCAATATAAATATACATCTTGTAATTCAATATACTTTTTCCAATGTTAATCTTTAGATAATTGGTCTGCTTTATAGACTCTAGATGATAAAGCAAATGTTAAACAAAATAAATTGTCATAATATTACCAATACCTGCTTCTACAAACCCCGAATACTTTTGTATCCTTAAAACGCGTTGCGAGTTTGCTAATAGTACTGGAGATATAGTTGTTATTAAATTATCGCGTAAGACCGGCAAATTTAATTCTAGAATTAATTCTCCAACTTCTACCTTTTGATTTTCATGTATAAAACATTTAAAAGCATCTTCATTGGAGCTGTCTACACCTGCTCCAATTTGTATAACAATTTCTAAACCTTCTTCTGTTTCTATATTAAAAGAATAAGAGTTTTTTTTAAAGATATTACATATCCTGCCAGAGCAAGGAGCAACTATACTGTTACCAGTAGGAATTATAGCAATGCCATCTCCCACAATGTTATTAGCTATTTTATTAGATACCTGCTCTAAATAAAATAGATGTCCTTGCATGGGAGATTTAATATCTAAACTCATTTCCTTATTAAGTAGAGTGTTTTTTATAGAGTTAACTATTTTCATACTGTATACCTTATTGTGCTTTCTTTACTTAAAGTGGCATTTTTAGCAAGTGTTTTTAATTGTCAAACGAAGTATGTACCATGTATATAATATACACGTGGCAGATGAAAATGCTAGGTTTCAGGGCTAAGTAAAATGGTTTAATTCAAGGCAAAATACCGCAGGAATGCAAGTGCATTTCTAGGTGTTTTAACGATGAAGTAAATCTTTTTAATTGCTCCCATAAGGTGTATAACCTGCGAAACACTGCCTTGGCTAAAAACTTATAATCACTTGCTGAAAACTCGCATTTCCAACTGCCACGTGTATATACACGTGGTAGATGAAAATGCTAGGTTTCAGGGCTAAGTAAAATGGTTTAAT
>CAKMZJ010000077.1:0-10674 GCA_929200395.1 Candidatus Gorgonimonas eunicellae
TGCTTGGACTATTCACACCTATGTATATAGCAGTTGTTGAAGATTTTATTATTCCTTTATAGCTATTAGTTATTTTTCCTGAAAACCCGCCTTTATTTGTTGTCATACCTCCTATACTAAGAGCCGGACTTCCAGATATATAGCCAATAATCTCTATATTAGATAATAAATTACATGTAGAGGTGGCGATAATTAATAAACCTGGGGTTGCAGATGTGGTAAGTTTTTTACTCTTGTCTTGAAAACCATCTAGCGTGCCATAAACAATAATACCATTTTTTATTTTAATATCATTAGATCCTGTAGCTTCAACTTTAACACAAGCTCCTATTGTGCTAGATGCATAATAAGTATCTGGAGACACATACAAATAGTCTTCATGGTTTTTTAATGTTTGTGATGCCGTATTCGTAGTTACTTTTATACCAGCACCATTAGCTAAATTATATTGAAAAATAATAGCACACATAATAATGAGTATTTTTATTTTCCTAGAAAAAATAAAACTTATATTTTTATTGTGTCGCATAATTAACTCCTAAATAATAGTTGCTTAATTTAGCTTTTATTATTTTTATATATTTTGCTAAAAATATTATTAACTATGTGTTTTTTATCTTTATTTAATTAAAAACACAAATCAAAATATTATTATAATTATGTTAATTAAATTACTATAGTCTACTATAATCATTAAATAAATATTATTTTATTTCTATTCTTATAAAATAAACCTTTCTTATAAAACCTATATTTAAGCAAAAAATCATATGTACATTCTTTATAGGTAAATTATGCAGATAAATTTTTTTACCATTGTAAATAAAATTTTTTATCCGATTGTTTTTGTTTATATATTTATATTGGATGGAACGTATAATTATGTGTATGCTCATGGTTATGAAGATAAAGGAATGTATTTTACCGTTCCTACAGATTACTGTTCTTTTTATGTTGGTCCACAAGCACGTAATTCTGTTTATAAAGATTCTACTTCTGATACATCTCGTCATTCATTTTATATAGAGAATTCAGATGAGAAAAATGACTATCAACATGTTGTTGCTATAACACCTGAATGGCATTGGGGGCAATTTAAACCTGAATTTGCACATGCTGCTTTTAGTGGATGGCATGCTATATCATCAACAGCAAATGATATGAAGAAATCACAAATATCTTGCACTTCACCTTCTGATGCTGCATACACGCACTACTATGGATTATTTAATTTATCTAATACTTCTAGTAATCAAAAAACTACCACTAGAAATATGCATGTTACTAAAAGAACCCTAGCATCTAATGGTAGAATCATGAATCTTGCTCCACTGACAATTGGAGACCCTAGGCAAGGAGGGTGGCATGATAATATTTACTCTAATAGTGGTGCTCATGTAACTATTCCACAGTTTACTGTTGAACCCGGAATAGCTATGCTAGGACACAGTAGAGCTGATTTAGCTATAGATCCAGAAGTATATGACTCTAACTTTACTCAGTTACAGCATGAGCTAAGAGGAGTTGGAAAAAAACAGATCTATTTTTCAAAATACAATGCACTGCTTGTTTCTCTGATTGATAAATATAAATGTAACACAGAAGATGTTGGCGGTAGATTTAAAGTTTATGCTGGTTTTTTATTTTTCCATCGTGTTCAGTCTACTATAAATAATCACGGTAAAATACAAGGTTATTACGGAATAGCTGCCTCATGCCCTATACCTTATCATGGTGATATAAACAGATTAAAAGACAGTACCGGTTTTCATGGAACTATCAATAACAAATCTTTGGGTATTATAGCTGGAGAGAAAGCAGCTATAGATATAGATGCTGGAGCTAGCACATACACAGCTATAGGTGATATAACTATAAACAATGAGGAATCAGCACGAATAGAAGGGTCTATTATTATTCCTGATATACAAAAAGGAGTTATAAACAATAAAGCGAGTATAACTCCTAACAGTATTTCTACAAAAGCATGTACCATGGAACTCAAATTAGGAGGTATTGGTCAATTAAATAACCTCCATGAATCTATAATTAATACTTATAATTTATTTATAGGAAAAACCAATAAAAATGCTGTCATTAATAACTATGGCATGCTTAATGTAACGAATATATTAGAAGCCCCCAAATTAATAAATTATAATTCAGGGCAACTATTAATAAAAGAATTCTCAGATGCAGTAAAACTATATGAAAATTACGGCGTGATCTCAGTATCAAAAGAAACTTCAATTACATATAAAAATAATATTAAATCTTACAAAGATTCTATGATTACCACTAACAATACTCTAACTATTGATAATAGAAATAATGGTAATTTTAATAATAAAGGATCTATAACAGTTATTTCTAATGCGTTGTATTTATTCAATTTTACTAATATGGGTGAAATATCTGCAAACAGAATATTAGGGAATTATTTTATTAATAATGGAGATGTTGTTAGTTTATTATTGAATCTTGAGATAAGTACAACTAATAATAATAACTTTTATGTTCGTGATTTAACAATCAGCAATCGTTTTAAAAACACTAAATTTATTAAATCCGATAATTTAATAGTAGCAACAATAACATTAAACAATGAGGGCACAATAGCAATAAAAAATTCTATTATTACTAAAAATAATAGTAAGATTTTTAATGATGTCAATGCTAGGTTAATTTATTTCGGTAATAATTGTTACTTCAACGCATCAAAGACAAGCATTATTAATAAAGGAGCTTTTATAGTAAAAAATAATTTAAAACTACAATCAAACCTTACAACCTCAGCTACTTTTGCTATTGGTAAATTATTTTCTATAAATAACAATAAATTAATCAAAACGGCTGATTCATATTGCTATATCGAAAACTTTGCTGATGGAATTATTGAAAATTTAGGGGGTATAAAGATAAAAAATGTAGTAGGCAAAGCCTACATTGATAACTATTCACCTATAATTAAAACTCAGGTATCTACGAAAGGTGAATTTAATATTGATTATCTAAGTTTAAAAGAGGGTGAGTCTTATATAGTAAATAATGGCTCTATTATTATAAACCATCAGGCAGAGTTAAATAATACTACTATAGCTAACTATGGTACTGTAACTAGTCTTGGTAACACCAATTTTTTAGGAAAATTCACTTACACTAATAGAGGAAACTTTATTTTTGGAACTGGCGTAACTTTAGAAGATCCAGATTTTATTTTTGCACACACTAAGGCTAACAAGAAAGTAATTTTTCCTAATAGTATAAATACTAAATTAAATATTCATAACCAGGCCATATTGCAATTAGATCAACCCATTAGTCTTACTAGTTACAAAGGAAGTTTTGATGATAATATTATTATCAATGCCAGTACAAAAACTTCTAGTTCTACTGCTTATTTGTCTGCTGATACAATTAGCTTATTCTCTGATGGTGTTAAACCCCAAACCCGTATAATTCTTAATATAAACCAAATAGATTTGAAAAAAAAACAAACAATTACACTCTTACAGGCAAAAAATATTTTTGGCTTACATGATGTTAATGGTGAAATGAAAAGTTTTTTATATGGAGATATGAACTATCTTTCTCATTTAAATGATTATAGTAATAAAGATTCATACGAGGGGAAAAAATTAGTTCTAGTTGCAAGCCAACCTAGAATAATAAAAACCCAAAATAATAATGAGCAATTAATAGTAGATTATCAGTGGATGTATACCCCAAAATATTTTTATAAACCCGATAATAAGGGAATATATAGCATGGACTATATTAATAGACTGACATATGGTTATATAACTCCTGGAGTAAATTTTAATATTTTTTGTGACGGACCAACAAAACAATGGTATACCGATAAAAACATAATATATATTGGAAAAGCTAGTAGTAATCTTCCTATAACAAATATTAAATTATCAACAAATAACATCGAAGATGCCTTCTCAATTACATCTTTATATACAATAACTTCTATAGGACATATCAAAGTATTATCTACTATAGAAGCAAATAATATAACTTTACAAGCTAATGCTTTAGCTATAAGAACTAAAAAAGCTATTAATGAAAGTTATTCACATAAAAAATTACCAACAGATGAAATATATCTACTTGATAAGCTTCATATAAGTAAAAATGCTAGATTAACAGGTGGACAACGCAATAAATCTGGATTAGAACTAGCTTGTTTACTAACAGGTAGTATCGAGAACTATGGCTTTATTACTGGGTATAACGGTATTAATATTATTGGCCCTTTAAATTATATAAATGGCAATATAAACAACTATGGCAATATAATAGCAACGATAGTTATAAATACCCATATGAATATTCCTTATGCTAGTGATAAAAGCAGAAAATGCATTATAACTAATTATAAAAAAATGCACGGCAGTTTTATACTAGGTGGTTATAACTGTGATTTCATCAACGAAGGTTCAGTTGTTAGTAAAGATAAAGGCATTATAGGCCACTATTCTAATAACAATACGATCAAGAATAACGGGGATATGAAGGTATCTTGTATTAATATTGAAGAATCTAGTTCAACATTAAATTTAATAAATAATGGCATTTTATCTATAGATAAATTTTCAGTATTAAATAATTTAACTAACTATAAATACCTAATTACAAAACAAGATTTAGGGATTATAAACTTGTTGTCTAATCATGGAGTACTTATAGCACCAAAAATTAATACATCTGATACCATTCAATTGAGGTATAATGCTATTACTCCTAATGCGGCAATTATTAATTCAGGAACAATTATAATTAACTCATCATTTAAATCTGTTGCAAAACTAACCAATAAAAATCATGGAGTTATTAAAATAAAAGAAAGTTTACTATTGTTATCTGACGATTTCACTAATTACGGTATGATTTATGCAGATAATAGCATACAAATAGAAAGCTCTAATGTAATAAATGAAGGCTTAATTTCTACAAATATATTATCTATTGCTAATGATTTAGATCTTGGTAAAACTGGATCAATTTATACAAAACAAATAAAATCAATTAGTAGCATGGCAGCTATTAAAGGCAGTGGTGATTTATTTATTAACAATAAAGTAATAACTTTTGATAATAATCTAGATATTAATACAAATAAATTAACTATAAATACTGAGAAAATAAATATCAATAACACAATAAATATAAATACTAATAAACTAATTATAAATAATGGTAGCAATACTTGTGATATAAACATAAATCCAGGAAGTAAACTAACACTAAAATACAGTCATCAAACTAGCAAAAACATCAACTTAATTAACAGTGGTACATTAGAATTAAAATCTGTTTTATTTTCCGCTTTAACTACCCCGCTTCATGAAATAACTACCTATACAGCTAATAGAGGCTCTAATTTAACTTTACGGTTACCAGATTTACTATCTAAAAATAACGAAATAACAGACCTAGCTATGCCACTTATAAAAATAGATAAAATCGCAAAATTAGATAAAAAAACTACAAAAATTAATATACTTCCAACAGGCACTATATTAAGAGATTCTGAGAATAAAATTACTATTCTTCAAGCCGCTGCTTTATTTGATGAAAACAATAATAAGTTAATCAATGTAGATAATATCATCAATAAAAGTTTTACTACAGATAACATCGAATTAACCTTAAACGATATTAAAATAGAAAACAATTCAATAACGGCTATAGTAAATTTAATTGATAAGCGTCGTTTAGGTCCTAATATGCGCAGGGCTGAGATGTTAGTGTCTGCTAACTTGCTAGGAAAATCATACTATGATAAAGATAAAGAATTATTTGGAATAGCATATACCTATAATCACCAAGTTAACAATTTAAATACCCCTGTAAATAGTGCGAGTTTAACATCAGCATATACTGATAATTTAATTCTGTCGCCTATCTCTGTAATAGATTACGGATTAAATTTTAATGCTCAGATACTTAATATTAAACCTACTAAAATTAAAGAAATTAATAGTGTTTTAGGTATGCCTGCATTAATTATAGGGACAACTGTATTACCAGATAAATTTTTTAGTACTAGTTTAAATAATTATATTACTTTTGATAGCATTAAGTTATCCAATATCGTAATTAATGGCAAAAATGATTACGCACGAAAAGCAGTAAGTGTAGATGGTCTTGTTATCAACGGCAGTAACGATTTACGTTTACAAGATGGCATTTATTTTGATGCAACCACTAAACTACTTGCAGGTGCTAGCAATCACGCCCTAAATTTTGCATGCTATTATGTCGGGGATATTATTAATAATGGTATAATTGGAGACGGCGTAAATTATTCAGCAGTGCATTTAAATCAACCTATAGAAGGCACTCTAACTAATAATAATAAAATTACTGCTAGTGTTAATGCTATCGATATAACTACAATGAAATCTTGGCCACAAGGTAAAAGTTTTACAATAATTAATAATGGTTCAATTACAGGAAGTATAGAAGTAACTTGTAAACCTAATATCGGTGCTAATCCAATAAAGGTAGTAAACAATGGTAATATAATTGCTAATAAAATTGAATCTAGTTGCAATAATATAAATATTAATAATACAGCTAATGGCAAACTAAAAATAACAGGTTTAATAAAAGTTTCAGCAAATAATTTTATTAATGACGGATTATTAGAAGCAAATAATTTATTATTAGAATCTAATTTAACTTCTAATGGTAATATTACAGCAAATTATTTACAAGGCAATAATTATAAGCTAACAGCTCCTTATATAGAAGCAAAAAATATAGAAAATACATCTTTAAAAGCCAATTTAGTAAAAGTGTCTTCTTCGATATTCAAAAAAGTTATAATAGATGCTATTTTAGCCATTGGTGGTAAAGTAGAAAATCAAGGGGAACTAACAATAAAAACTTTAGAGTTTGAAGATAAGTGTAATCTTACTAATAAAGGTAGTATTAACATAACATCACCAAGTATAAGTTTAGATAATTCTATTTTTAATAATCAAGGTAACTTAACAGTTAATGATACTTTAAATTTAACTGGAGACTTTAATACATCAAGAGGCAAGCTATTAGTAAATACATTAAAGTTAACAGCTAATAATATTAATGCTAGTGAAGGCGCAATTATTAAATGTAATCATTTAATCAATACTGCTAGTAATTCCAGCATAGTAATGCAGAAAGGAACTGTATTTGAATTAGGAAATAATATAGCTACAAATACAACTACAACTATTAGTGGAAGTATTACTTTTAGTACAGTTGCGTTATCTGATTATACACAAAATAAACATGAAGCATCTTTAAAACTTAATGCAAATTTAACTTATAATAATGGTATGTTGCAAGCAGGTAATCTAATTACTGATAATAAAAACCCCATATATTTAACTATAACAAAAAAAGCACAAATGTTGTTTGATCTTCCTATACAAGAAGCAAAGTTACATATTGTTAATCGGGGAATTATAGCGCTAGCAGATGATAATCACTTATATAGCTATCAGGGAGAAAACGCAACTATTGAGATGTCATTAAAAGGACAAAACACTGATACAGCTAATAGTTTGCTAACAACAACTGATAAAATTACATTTGATAATAATTCTATTATAAGATTAAAACCTAGTATAGATGCACTACCGACACCTTATAATTATACTAAATTATTTACATCCCCACTGAATAATATCATATATGAAAATTCTTCTGGAGCTACAAATGTTATTACTACAGATAACATTGTATCGCTGATAGATAAACAAGAAAATAATAAAAGAATACTGCGATTAAAAGATATAAAAGTTACGCATACAGCTACTAATAGCATAGTTTCAGCAATAATTGGCATAAGGAACATTGCTAACTTCCCTAGTTATATGGCATATTTAGATCAACAATTACATTCCAATTTATTAGTAGAGCCATGTTGCGATACAACTAATACTATTGAAGGCATAGCTTGGGCGATTAATTATCAAAATAATACAATGCAGTCAAACAATTTAATTATTAGCCCTTATAATTTAGTAGATACCTATAGAATTGCTAATTTTAATGTTGTTAATAAAGAACTCTATTTAGTTTCACCACAAGATAAACCTACATACATTGGTGTAATTAATAACTATCCAGCAGTAGTAATAGGTACTGAAATTACTAGCACTGATGCAACTCAAAAAATTATTACTAATAATAATTCTATTTTAGCTATCAACAGTATTTTTCTTGATAACATTATTATCGATGGTAGTAAAAAAATAAATGATAGCTCAAGAAATACAGATGGATTATTAATTACTGGAAACAATGCTTTACATATTAATAAATTTTTAGAAATAGGAACCAAGTGTATTTTAAAATCACGAGACAATAACCATCCTTTGCATATAGCTGCAAAATTTAACGGGAATATAAACAACTTTGGTAGCATAGGTAATATTGATCCACATGTTAAAAATGCAATATTAATATCGCAACCTTATTCAGGCACAATCACTAATTACAATATAATACAAGCTATAAACACAGCATTAACTGTTAACTCTGAGGCTAATTGGAGTATCAATAACAAGTTAAATTTAGTTAATAAAGGAGAAATTACAGGGGGCATTATAATTAATAAAAGCGCTAATGCTAAGCAAGATATAACTATGAACTTAATCAATTATGGAGATATTAATAATTACCATGGTGATGATGATAACCCTTGTAAAATTAAACATGATAACAACACAATATTAAATATTTATAATAAATATAATGCTCAAATAATCATGAGTACATTAGCCGCTACTGAAATAACAAATAGAGGCTATATTATTACTTCTCAACTAAAATTTAATCAATTAAAAAATTATGGTTATTTTATCTTACTTGGCACTGATACTTTTAAAATAAATAATAACAATTTTATAAATCAGGGCTTGCTACAGCTAACTAAAGAAATTAATTTAACTGGAAATTTTACTAATAATGGCACTATAGAAACAACTAATAATATAGATACTAAGAATTATAATTTAACCAACAAAGGTATAATCAACTCTAAAGCCAGTATTAAGACTAATTATTTCATTAATGCCACTAATTCCATCGTCAATGTTGCCACATTAAATATAGGGCTAGCAACAGGAAAATTAACAAACTATGGTAATATTGTTATTGATAGTTTGATTCAACAAGGAACGTTAGTAAACAATAATTATTTACAAATTAATAGTTCTGTTAAATTAATACCTAAAATAATTAATAATGGAACTTTAGAAGTTACACCCTCAATAAAATTAACAGATGACTATAATAATAACGGTTATATAAAAACTAATATTTTAGATGGCGAATATTTAACTATAATAAACACTAATCCCAGAGCAAAAATAGAAACTTCTAAGTTACAAAATATTACTATTAAAGGTTCTGTAATAATAACCAAAGAAATTACCGGAACTGTAAATATTACTAATTTATATTCTAATAATGATATTTATAACTATAGTAATTTAACAGTTGACTCTTGGGTGAATGAAACAGGTAAAGTTATTAATTATGGTTCGGTGAAGATAAATGATTTTAAAATTAATAATTTACTAAACTATGGTTTATTAACAGCTAAAATACTTGATGCTACATATGCTGCGGATGAAAATATGCAAGTAGATAACTACGGGAGCTTACATGCTAATGCTTTAAGCGAATGTAATTTAAATAATTATAATAAAGGGTATGCAGTTTTCAATACTATAGGCAATAGCGATATCATTAACCAAGGTACATTAAAAGTTAGCAATAGTTTAGTTAATAATGTAATTATTGAAGGTAGCCTACAAATTGTAACTGAAGTACAACAACATGGTCATTGTCAGGTAGAATTTATTACAGGTGATTACTTAAAAATTTATGGAACTATAAATGCTGCAGCAGTAAATATAAACTATTTATATAATGAAGCTACACTAAAGGTTAGCAAGCAGCTAACTATTGATGTCAATAATAAATTAGATAACTACGGTGATATTACCACAGCGTTTATTGATATAAGCGGTGTATTATTTAATAGAAACTTAGCAAATTTAACTATTACTAAGCAAGATAGTATTCGGCTAGCAAATACCAACTGTATTAATTATGGAAATATAACAACTAAAAACAATATATTAATTTATGATAAATTTAATAGTTTCGGCTCGATAACAGCAGCAACTATTAAGGTAGCTGAAAATGCTCAACTTATAAACACAGGTAATCTTCATTTATGCTATATAAATAACAACTTACTTAGTAATAAAATATTTAAAAACAAAGCAAATTTAACTGTTGCAAACGATGCTATACTACGAGAACAGTTTATTAATGATGGTATAATATCTGCTAATAAAATTAGCAGTGTAAATCAAAATATTAACTTTATTAATAATAGGTTAGCAAAGTTTAATATTATAGAAAATATTCAGGTAGTAAACAATGGTGTTTTTAGTGTTGAAAATAGCATATTAGGAGATGTTAGTATAACAGGAGTTATAAAATTAGGCAGTGAGGTTAATCAAAATGGAAGCTTATTTGTAGATAACATCCAAGCTGCTAGCGATATTACTAGCGTTAACTTCAACATTCAAGATAACTCTTTTTGTAGTGTATCTAAACCTTTAATAGATAAGTCTTTTAATATAGTAAATA
>CAKMZJ010000077.1:10774-12483 GCA_929200395.1 Candidatus Gorgonimonas eunicellae
TCTTTTTGTAGTGTATCTAAACCTTTAATAGATAAGTCTTTTAATATAGTAAATAACGGTTGTTTATATTTAAAACCAAAATCAAAAATTAACTCCTATGTTAGCTATGGCGGTATCTTAAAAATTTACTTACCTCAAGATTTATCAACAATTAAAGAACCATTATTATCAGCCACTAACTCAATTGAATTATATGATAACTTAAATGAAAAACCACTAATAGTTTTATTAGCTAATCAGTTTACTAATATAAGAAAAAATCAAAATAAGCAACAAATAACTATATTAGAAGCAAAGAATATTTTATTAAATAAAGATAATATACAACAGTCAATGTTAGCAGATATTTTAGCTGTTCAAGATGCTTCTGCAATAGATGATTCATTAGTATCTAATTCTATATTATTACATATCAGCTCATCAAGGATAGAAACTACAAGTAAAACATCTATTTATGCTAATGTCTACTGGGAAGAAATAAAAAATATTAAAGGTTTATTATCTCGTCCTCTGAGTTTAACTAAGTTAGCAACCGTATTACAACAAGAACAAGCTATCTTGTATAAGAAAAAAATATTTTCTGATATTAAATCTTATATAGAAAACAATAGCATTCCTAAAGAAACTAGTGCAATAGTAAATTCTCTTAGTAAAACTATGAATGTTAAGCAGCTATTATTTTTGCCTTTTCCAGAAAACTCTGCTTGTAATCAAGAGTTAATTATTAATAACATTAACGAAGCTATTTCTAGTTTAAATAAACGACTAACAACAGACAGAATTTCTGAATCATATAATAATAAACATGGAATAAATGCAGGTAGCTTATATCAAAATTTATATGTTTGGAGTAGCTTTTCTTTTCAAAAAGAAAACAATTATAAGCAAAGCTTATACCCTTACGGGGATAACACTAGCAAAATTCTTAACTTTGGTATAGATACACAGTTTAATAGAAAATTAAAACTTGGATTTATGTTAGCTAATATTTCTACAATAGCTAAAACACTAGGAAAAACTCTTAATGCTGAATATAATGTTACTAGAAACTACGAAGTTAAAGGCATGCTTAGCACAGTATATTTTAGCCAGATGTTTAATCTTTGCACATTAAATGTATATTTAAATACCGCAAAATATAAGTTTAATCAGAATATGAATTGTGCATTTTCTGGAAAAACTGCTTACAATGCTTCATTGCTTGGCATACATGGAGAAGTTATCTATCCGTTATCTTATAATAACTTTATATTAGAATTTGCAGAATTAATAAGAATAAATTCGATATCTTTAGCAACTTATAATTTTGAAAATAAACTTATTCATTACGGATATCGCCGTAATATAATTAATATTGGGGTATCTGCTAGTTGCTATTATAACATACCACTTACTTTAGATTCTAAATTATATTTAGGATGTGCTTTAACTTACATGTATAATTTTGCTCCTAATCAACAACAAAAATTTGCTGTTAGTTATTTTGATAATGACTTTAATATAACCCAACAAATAATTAATCAGCATGATATCAAAGTAGATTCCTTAGTAAACCTTACTTTATTTAATAAATTAAAACTAGCTGTTAATGCAGGAATAGGATTTAAAGCATCTAGTAAATATTTGAATGGTAAATTAAAATTAAATTATAGTTTTTAAAATAAGTTATATGAAAATCACACTTAGCATTAAGCGTTACATTATAATTC
>CAKMZJ010000078.1 GCA_929200395.1 Candidatus Gorgonimonas eunicellae
ATAAAGATACATAGGCATTATCGCAATGTAACTCCTTAATTAACTTTTTTTATTTAGTACTGAACAATGTATTTTCCACCTGATAATTTTTATATTGTACAATTTTAACTAATAATTTATTAAATCATATTTTAATAGTTTATCAGTATTATTTTGATCAATACTATTAGCTGTGTTTTCGATAATTTCTTTATATTCCGGGTTCTCATCAAAATACTCTACGGTATATTTTATAATATAGTCAAGTGCAAATCCACAATGTTCACGATCATCTTCCTTGTGGTAGCACACCGCTAATAAGCAATAAGTTATTAGATATATTCTAGTTAAATTTAGTATTAATCGCTGGTTAGTTTGATCTTGTTTATCTACAGAGGCTATTAGATCATGCATATAATCAAGAATTTCACATGCTAAATCCTTAGCTTCTGTATAATTCCCGTTTAATAACAATACATGTACTAAATAATTATCAAGGCAGAAAATAGTACTTAATTCAGAATTATAATCTGCTATATTATCTTTTTTAAGGGTATTCATCTGCTCAATTACCGTATCTAACTCTCTACTATTGTTAGAGTTGACACACACTAATGAATGTCCAAGATACATTTTTGCTAAACAAAGGTTTTTATATTTTTCATCTAACTCTTCACATGAATTTATTATTTGTGCTTCTAAACCCATCGCATTGTCTATATTATTTTGCTCAATTTCTTTAAAAAATAAATGTAATTTAATTTGGCATTGCTCTAGTTTTTTACTTGCCGTCGCAATACGAGAGCAACCATGTTCAGAAACTAATCTTGAACTTGATGAATCATGAGATGTGCTAGGATTTGTCACAAATTGAAGGTTGTCGTTACTATTACTAGTTTGCGAATTGGTTTTTCTATTTGTAGGTATCACATAGGGATTTAGTCTATTATTATCTGGAGTTCTAGTTATTTTACCTTGAAATCTTTCTTGCATAGTATCGGAAAAGACAGGCTGTTGACTATTATTAAGCGTAATCTGGTTGGATTCATTTGTGACTATGTTACAAGCTGAAGTTCTAATACCATTAAAAACTCCAGCGTCCTGATCTTGTTTATTGCTTTTAGGGCTAATTAATTCTTGCCGTGCAACTTGCGGTTCAAAATAATGATCTTTTTTACGTACATCCATATACAATCCTTGTAATAATAAAAATTATGGTTCTGTTAATAATTCAAGTTACGCACTTTAATAAGATACACATGTTTCTCATATTAATTGTATTATTTATTCAACATTATTTAATTTTTTATAAATATTTATTTTATATTTAGTAACATACTAAAAATATAGAAGCAAATACAAATTAAAATTTATATTAAGATTTTATAACCTTTTCTAACATTCCATTGTTAATATTATAGCAAATCTTTTATACAATTCAACTATTCCCATAATGTTAAATAAACTTATAATAAAATCAAAACCTTGCTAATTCTAATATTTCAAAAGCATCATGTTCCGTGATTATTAATTTAGTTCCGCATGAATAAAACTTAAAAGAAGATATCTCACAACCGCTTGGTGTTATATATTTGGCAATGCAATATGGATTAGCAATAATTTGCAGTTCATTATTTTCATCAAAATCCATCATTTTATAAATTCTAAGCGTATTATAAACGTTATGCTCAGGATTATCAGCTTTTTCTACGGTTACTATTAATTGACTATTTGGACTAAAGCTAGCTTTACTAGCCTTTCCTATACATCGAAACTCAGACTCAGTTATTTGTTTATTTCTAAAATCATATATGTTTATTAAGCCATCAATACTTAGTCTTAAAAGCATGTTTCCTGATTTATTAAAACTTGTGCCGTTAAAAGCGTCTCTATTGTATAAAAATTTTTCATCCATATAGAAACCTGATACATTATCTTGCGAATATGATAATAATAGGCGTTCATCGGATATTAAAACTTTATCTCCACTATTATTATATTTTATATTTTTAAAAATAAATTCACTAAACCGAAGGCGAATAGAAGTAAGTTTAATAGAAGAAATATCTTTAACCTCATTGTCTGCTATACTATAAAACGAGAATTTTATGGTTCCTCCCCAGTTAATTTTTTCAAAAATAGCAAAATAATTTCCTGCTGGACTACATACAACCTTATGATAGGGTTCTCTTATTGCTTTATATTGTTGTTTTTCATTATTAAAAACATGTGTATAAATTTTAGTATTACATTTATAAATATGCACTTCATCTTTACCTGAATTTCTATTTTTACCAGAAATAGTCATTAAATTATTACTTTTAGATACTTGTACATCGCAGATAGAAAAATTTTTATCAATTATTTGTTCACTAATACAACTATACTCTTTAATATTTTCTGAATTTAAATTATCATAGCTATTAGGCATGTAATAAAATACAACTGATGTTGTTTGACGTGATATCAAAATATTGCTTCCCTGCTTATCAACAAACATTCCAATTCCAATAAACCAATTATTAGAATCGAGTAGCTCTTTAGGTGTAACATCATAAAAAATTCCATCTACTTTATGAAAAAACCTAGTCCTGATACTATAAAGTGTCTTATAAGTAATAACTATATTTTGTTTGTAATAAAATATTCGTTGGATAAAAGGATGACAATGGAATGTATTCAATGATCTAGCATCAAATATTTGTCTTGATAACTTAACGCTGCCTTCTATTATTTTAAGCTCATATACAGCATGATTAGTTGCACACAATAAAGTATCACTATCTTCGGTTATTTTAATTATTTTTAGTGGAAGTGATGTACTACTTTCATAATCAATAAAAGTAGATCTAGTTATGTTAGCTATTCTTTTAAGCGAATATAGCGTATTATCAATTGTTGTTGCTAGAAGATATTGTATTTCATAATAACCTAATTTTATTATTATACTTTTAATTTTATCAAGATCTTTTTTAGAAATTAAATTACTTCTTTCTATATATGAAATAAAATTATTTTGTTTAGCTTTTAAAGATATATCATAGTTATAATGATTATCGAATAAATGCTTATTACGCTGTGAATTCCAATAAATATTTAAATAATATTTCATATTGGGCATATTATCAATTATATTTTTTATCTTACGGCATAATATTCTACACCTAGAGATTGATTGCATTGGCAAATCATCAATTATTTTTGCAATTATTTCATTAGGGATAACATCCATTATGCTTTTAGTAGGTTCGCTAATCACAGAATCATGTGTGCTATTTACAAAATTAGTTGGCTGTTGAATACTATTCATATTTTTTTCTTATAGTTATAATTTATACACCTTTTACTTGAAGGTGTATATACATTTTAGGAGTAACTTAGAGAAAATACTTGCTTAGTTAATAACTGTATTTAGTAATAAGGCTTTCATTTGAAATTTTTTTTATGTTTTCATAGACAGGCCATACTAGTCCTAAAGATATAATTAATTTATGTTTGACGCTATTAATTGCCATACTAATTTTCTTGTTGTTAATATTATTACAAGATAAATTTTTCTATTATAATATTAAAGGGTTATGTTTATTATTAAGGACATTGCTAACTTTTATTTCAATGTTGTATTTTCAAGAAGGCAAGAGTCTGAACACTCTAAAGGGTTGAAGATGCCCTTGGGCGACGGTATAATGGTTGAAAGAACGCAAATGGTAATAATTCGCTTCAAATTCACTCAAGATTGATTTTATTCTGGTTGTATTAAGACATTTAGATTCAATTACTTCATAACATTTTTTTTTTGTAAATGATTTTTCTCCTAGGTTTGCATTTCTTTGATATGCATCCCTAAAAAAACTGTTTTTTTTACAAAACATATTGACTGCTTTTTCATTCGTTAAAATATTAAAAAGCAACTTTTCTTTATCTAATTTAGCTAATTGAGTACATTTATTTTTGGGTGATGATACTTCAAATAAACCACACTTGATTAAAAAATATTCTATGTATTGTTCTGCTAGATTAATTTCTTTTTCTCTTTTTTTTATTATAATATCACGACCCATTATAGCTTTAATGTTTTTATTAACGAGCATAAAATTTATCATATCGTTGCTATTTAAATATTTATATATTTCGTAATGCATCTCTATTGGCAAAGTTTCTGTATTTAGAGCATTTTTTGTAGCGTTATCATTTAAAGGTTCTTTTGGTGTTATATTTGTATTACATATCATTATTAGTATCCTTTGTTTTTATTATTGTTTTCAACATTAGACTAGTTAAATACACAAGGAAGTTCAAGATGCTATGTCTAGATTTTTAAATAAGTTATTATATATAGCATATTCTAAAACACAAAATATACTAGTATAATAGATTTTTAGTGAATTTACACATAGCATTTTAAACTTCCTTATAGATAGAAGTTTTTATTTTTAATTAGTTCGCTTTAGTTTGTATTTATAATAATTTTTTTTAAATGCGTACCTTAATTTAGATAATTTCAAGTAAAAATGTTGGGTTATGTTTAACCGATTATATTTTACCTTACTAAATTATTAAAATACAAGATTTACCACAAATCTTGCTGTTTTCTTAATACTTCAATTTTATTTTTGTTCTTAGAAGATACACTTATTAAGAGCTTGTATAGAAGGTGTATCACTTTTTACTAACTTTATAAAAAAATTAATATTTATTAAACTTTAATTAAAATATATTCTCTAACAATAACTATTTATTGCAAAATGAGGATAATTTAAGTGGACTTATCTATTAAAAATATAAATTTATCTATTCCCCACAATCAAACAGATAACAACCTAATAGAACATAATTCAACAAGCTTCTTCTATAGTATATGTAATACTATAAAAGAATACCTTAATATATATGACAGAAAAATAATAAACTTTAAACCGTTACAAAAACCAAGTGATTATTTTTATTTTACTGATAAATATAAAATACTTCTTATGCAAGATTATCTATCAGATCAAACAAATTACTTTACTGACGATGATTGGTTATATCTAATAATAAAAATAGGAAAAAGGACTGGTAATGAAACAAAATTAAAGATAATAAAACAAGAATTTAATACAATAAATAAAGAATTATTATTTAATAAAATTGCTAAATTACAATCTTTAAGATATCAAATTGAAGAAATAACTGATAAATCATCTTTAAAAACACGCAGTTATTTATATAAACAATCAAAACAAAATAATTATTTATTTGAAATGGAAAAACTACAAGAAATTATTACTTTTGCTAAAACAGATACTAATTTATTTCCTTGCGCTAAAATAGAGCAATTATACTCAACTGCAAGCTTATCTTTTGGTATGAATAACCCATTTTTTTCTGATCTGATTATAGCTTGTTATAGAAATAGTAAGTTTTCACCGCCAGAAATTGCAATTGGATATAAAATTGAAGCCGAATTAAAAAACAATACTCCAAAAGAAATTATAAAACAAGATTGTCTTGCAGTAGTAGCTATGTTAGAAAATAAAAACATTTTTAAAAATATATGTGGGGGTAGAACAGTTCAATTAAATTTACCTGATGGACAAATTTTATACCTTAAATTTCAACGTAGAGAAGAAAGTTGGAATGATTTTATTCGTGAACAACAGATGCATAATACTTTATATAATTTATTTACAGATCAACACTTTGCAAGCGAAATACCTAAAAGTAAATTTTTATTCTATATCCCTATTGAAAAAGCTACTAGTATATTAAACTTTAAAGATAAACTTGAGATGAAAATTACAGAAAACAATTGCACGTTTATTTATGGTTATTGTTTCTCTGCATCAAAAGATTATGTAAACTATGCGTGCCAAATAGATGCCTCTAATCCATATAACCAACATGCTAAATCTGAAGAAGGACTAAAAAAAGCGGCTATAGATATAGGAACATATGCTAGATATGGTTTAACATTTGATAGCTTAATTAAAGCACAACACGAGAGAACTGGTACATGGGATATATTACACCATAAATGGATGAGTTTATCAGAAATATCTGGTTTTTTTAAAAAAAATTCAAATAGTTTTCCAGGATCAATATGTGACTGGATAAAAGATACCATGCGTTCAGATTTATCATGGTCTGGACTTAGAGATCTTGGAGATTGTCAAATTATTGACAATATATTACCAACCTTAAACAAAGATAATCGTTTACGGACATGTTTTTTTTTAGAGATAGGTAATTTATTAGCTTATTTTAATGCTCTTATGGATAACATCGTTGCTATTATTCTGGTTTACATTCATGGGAAACGCCTAAACTCTAGTTTTCATTACCAAAATACAGCAGCAATTCAAGAGGTAAAAATATTTTTAACTGAAATTTTACAACAAATTATGAATGGCTATTTTGCAACAACAGACGTGCAATTAAACGAAATAATGAATCTTACTATTACAGATTTTGAAAAATGGCTTCATATAACTTCATTAGAAATAATATATTGGGGTGCTATGCAACCACATGAACTAACAGAGGATTTTTATAATTCATCTTACGATCATAAAAACCAAAACTATACTTCCCATTTAAAGAAAAATAATAAATTTGATTCTAATATTATGAAAATGGAAGATGATAAGGATATATCAACTTTGTTCCTTATAGGAAATTCTTATGAAAACAATAATAATTACAATTATCATTTTGGAGTTTCTCATCTTAATGGTTTTCCTTTACAAGCTTTAATAAAAGGAATAAACAAATTATTTACAGAAATTTTAGAGCAATCGAGCTTTTAGTAAAGTTACTTACTCCTCTCCTAAAAGATATCTATATACGTAGCAGTTGGAAATGCTGGTTTTCAGCAAGTGATTATAAGTTTTTAGCCAAGGCAGTGTTTCGTAGTTAGTGTCACTAAATCAAGAAATACTAACGCAGGATAAAAGATTAGAAGCCTTGCCCTCTAGGGGCTATTAAAAAGGTCCACTTCATTAACACTTTGAAATGCACTTTCATTCCTGCAGTATTTTGCTTTGAATTAAACCATTTCACTTAGCCCTGAAACCTAGCATTTTCATCTGCCACGTGTATATAGACATTTTTAGTAGTTACTTCTAATCATATAACTCATAATAGTTATTAGTAGCAGTATATCTTAATGTCTAAATCATAGAGAGTAGTACTATGTAGTGTTTTTTTTGCGTTTTTTCTGTATATCAGAGCTACGATTTGCTATTTTATGTGCAAATGATTTTTCACATATAGGGCATTTTGTTGCACCCATCTTAATCACTATAGTTGCACATTCTTTATGAATCTTATGACCACAAGGTAAAATTTGGCATCCAATAAAAGCATCTACTTTACACACACAACATCCATCATGTGCAGAACCGGCTCTACACTTATGGTTATTTTTTAATTGCACATCTAGGCATACTCCACAGACATCACAATGAAAGACTTTATCACCATCGACTCTACAAATACCACATTTATCACAATGATATGGATACTTACTCTTATCTGTTAGATGTTTACAAATTCCACAGTAATATTCTGCAAACTTAATACCACAATTCAGACAATTATGACCAGTCTCAGCAGCAAAAATTTGTTCATATCCACACACTAAGCATTTTAACTCTGTAATATCCAGTGCTTTTTTACGAATCGTGTAATTATTTTTCTCCACCTTTTTTTCAATATTATAGCATCTATGGCATGGAACAAATATATTTTCGTTTTTAAATTTAACAAGGCATTTACGGTTGTAGTGTTCACAAGGTGGTATTTTTTTCGACAAAGGATCATTAACAGTTGTGTTGTGCTCTTGTTGATCTTTACTATCATGTGTATCATTGATAACAGCTGCATTATGATTCTGTTGAATATTAACAATACCGTTTTGCTCTATATTGATAGAGCTAATATTATAATAATATTCTGAAGAATCTTTATAACAGTTATTAAATTTACTAGTATAATTAGAATCTATTTTAAAGGTATAATTAATAAACTCCCATTGATCATCTGTATTTAATTCAGTTTGAAAAAATAATTTTCTAGCCTCAAGAAACTCCCCACAACCAGATAAACCATTTTCAGCCATTTTATGAACTAAAAACTGAATAGAAATAATGTTATCCAACAGGTTTAAATCTATTTTATATATTATAGCTATAGGTAATCTGATATTTTTGACTGTTTGATTATTAGAAAGTTTACTCGAGATGCATTCAGGAATAAAAATAACTGTTTTAGCTTTTTTCGTTTCTTTAAATATTAAATGCTGCAAGTTAGAAATTTGTTTTTCCATTGCTATACCTTCAAAAGCACCCAAATCATTTTTTGTAAGTAAAAGATCATTTATGTGAGTAACAGGGGTACTTAAGAGTCTGCCATAACCATTAAAGCACTTAATTTTAGATTTGTTTTGTGGAAACAATAAAGCATGAGAACCAATTATAGCGTTTGCAAATTTTTCTTTTTTTTGCAGGCTCAAAGAGCTTTCTAACTTATTAGTTACTAAATAAGACTCTATAGCATTTAAACATGATTCTGTTGTTGGGTGGGAATTTAAGTTATTATTTTGTGTATCTATAAAAGTGTACATTTTAGATAAGATATCGTCTTCTACACTAGAATTCGTTTTTTTTATGTATTTTATTTTTCTTGGTATGAGAACAGATATTAAGTTTGGCTCTAAATCTTGGAGTTCTGTATTTGCTTCTAGATTATCAAGATTTATTTCAGGTAAATCGTTCAGTGTTGAGTCTATATAATTATAAACTTTTATAGTATCAGGTTCTATATTTAAACTAGATTCATATTCTTGATAGAAAATTGTTCCTGTATTATTATAATTATTAGTTATTGCAGTAGAGATACAATTAGTAGTTATCCCAAATACATTGCTAATAAATATTATTGCTAGCAACAATATAAAGTTATTGATTGTTTTCATGTTTATAACCTTTGTTTTATTTGTTATTAATGATTTTTATTTATCCTAATAATGTATTTTTTATTTGCAATAAAATATATTTTTAAATACAAATATAAGTGTTAGGTAATTAAGGATATAAAAAGTTCAATTGAAAATAATATTTTATTTATTAATAGTAAAAAGAAAGTAAAATACTCCCCATAATTTTATGATATATAACATAGCAGTAGCAATTAATATTGCAGAAACTATATTTTTGTATTAGGTAACTCAAGTTATGCACCTGTTAATTACTGTATTTGTAGATAAGATATTTTCAATGCGTTAAAGTATATCTTAGCCATCTGCAGGTCATGACTCCAAAATAAATACAGTATATTTACTTAGTTTTCGCTTTGAATACATAAAATACGCCCTCAACTAAGTATTTTTCCTTATATAATATTTTATATTTATCTGTAAAATAACAAACGCTATCGCGATAATTCGCAAGTATAGCCAAGGTTGCTATATTTAAATAACAGCAACTATTTATTAAATAATATGTAAGGATTTATATTATGGCTAGTGTTAGTAACAATGCAGCAAAACAAGTTTCATTCGATCTTACCATGAATGTAGCACAAAACAATGGAACGGCAACTTCTGGAAACATCTCAACCGTAAAACCTACCAACTCTTTAAGAAGTATACTCGAAGCTAATAGGGAAGTAGCAGATACAAGCCTTAATAGTAGGCAAATAGCACAGACTGAGCCTTTATCAGAAGAATTAATAGTAGCATTACGTGAAAATGATCAAAAACAAGTTAAATCTATCATAAGAAGTGAAGAGTTTAATATTTATGATCAAGACGCTATTATAGAACTAATGGCAATACTTATAGAAACTGACAACATAAAAATGCTTAAATTTTTACATAAAAATAATATATTAGATATGATGCAAAAACAGAAAAGCGAGCAATATCCAGAATTTTATTGTTTATTTTATGCAGTTGCTAAGGTAGCTACGGAAGAAAACCTGCCTAAAATAAAAAAAATGTTTAATAAACTTTTTAAATTTGGTTTTATACCTTTAGAGGGTCTGGATAAAAGAGATTTTTTGGAACGATGCAAAAAATACAGTAATTTCAACAACAATAAAAGCTTGCGTCAGGATGTTGTTGAAGTACTTGAAAAAATGCCTCCAAAAACAACAAATTTAAGCGTGCTTAAAGCTTGCTTACACCTACCTTGTTGATTTAAAAAGGTAACATTAAAGTAATTGCTAATATTTATAAAGTGTAGTAGCTTCAATCTTACCTGACAAGTAATTAAAACCTTAACGTTCTCCATAAATTATCTGAATTTGTAAATAAAGAAGCTAACTGCTCTACCTTTTCAGATGTTTTTAAGTTCTTAGGCTTAAAGTCATGAGGTATAGAATTCGCTATTACTCTTCTGTTTAAGCAAGATACTTTACTAAGCCATTCTTCGCTAGCTTTATATTCTTTAGGTATAACTTTGTTGACATATTTGCTTTTATGTTTATTAACTTCTGGTTTTAAACCCTTACGCACATTAAAGAAGACAGGGTTAGGTACTATTGCTTCTGGTGATGCTTTAACTGTAATTTGTAATGACTGATATAAATTATTGATGCCTGTAAAGTCTTCTTGCATTTGTGTAGAATATTCTTTTAAAGAGCCAAAAGCAAAGCAAACGTAATATTTAAATTCTATCTTATTAAGTTGCTGTAAATATTCTGTAGGTAGGCTTTGAATTATTTCTCTTTGTAATGTCGGAGTTTGCGCTACATGTAACGCACCAAAGTATTCTTGTTTATCTATAGAATTATAATGACCAACAAAAGCAATTTTCATTTCTACATTATCAGTATCTTTTGCTGTTTCAGCAAGTTTGCTTTTTACCACAGTTGATATAGTTTTAGCAGTTAATTTTTGCTGTTCTCTTAATTGCTGAATATTTAAACTTTTTGTTGCTGAATGCGAGCTAAGCGGAACAACAGAATAAACCTCTTTATTAAAAGCATTACAAATAGTTAAATTTTGCACAACTTGCTTAATTTGCTGATCGCCTTCTAATCCTAAAGATACAATCAATTTATATTTAATCATAACAAACTCCATTTTGTCATAAAATACTATTTAATATAAAGCACTCTCTATAATTTAATAATCTTATTTGCTACAGGTTAAGATACAACACAACCACCGTGTTTTTTTACTTTTTTTAATGGTGTTAATGGTTTACAAGTAGATTTTTCTTCTATTTCACTAATTATTTTATCAGCTAAGCAAGTATCTTTATTTTCTCTACAATATTTTTCAGAGTCTACAAGAGTTTCTGCAAGCTGTTGGTTGGCATTTAAAAATTCAGCTATTTTTTCTTTAGCTTCTATTAAATAATCAGGATGATTCTCAGCTTCTTGTAATGATAGATTATATTTACGTGAAATATTAGTTTTTGTAGTTGATATAAAAAACTCAAAAATTTCATTGCTTAAGGAGCAATCATTAATAAATTGTATAACGATACTTATAGTCCTAACTGACATTGAATAACCCGATTGTTGAGAGTTGTATGTAGATAACAATCCAAAATCACATAGTTTAATTTTTTGTTGCGGAAAAAACATCAAAAAATTACCCGCATGAATATCATCATGGTGTATTTTAAGTTTGTCGCAATCACGAACGCCTGATAAGCATTCTTTCATAGCATAATTACCGTTTTCTTTGCTAATATTTGTTTTTCTATCAACTCGTAGCTGTCTGTAATCTTTTAAGCTTATACTAGCTAATTCCATTACTATGTGGACTTTGAATTTAAAAAAATTACCAGCTATTTCTTCTTCAAATGCTGATATTATTTTAACAACATTTTCACTGTGTCTTAATTTTAATAGTGTATTTATTTCATCAATAGTATCTTTCGCGTAGCTACGATCGATTTGTTGCCCTGCTAAATCCTTAATAGATTTAGTGTTTTTTGTTGTTTTTACTGCTATTTTTTGCTTAGCGCTACCATTATATTTAAAATATCCTTTAAAGACGATACCCTGAATGCCTTTTCCTAATTGTTTTTTGATTGTGATATTATCTGCAAAATTAGAATAACTTTGTATAAAACTAGAATAATCATTATTATTACTAGATGCTAATCCGGAAGTTATTTGCAGGTCTTCATTAATAGCAACTGTTTTATTTGCTAGCTGGGGATTATTAGTTCCTTGATTATTATTATTTGAAAGTGGTAAATTTTGATAACCACTAATGTTTTGGGTATTGAGAACTGGATACGCCATACTACAACTCCTTTTGTATTCTGCTGCTATCCTTAAAAAACAGATTAAATTATACCATAAAAACACCCAAATAAATACAGTAGTTTTACGTTAAATACATAAAAAAACATCCACAACTAAGTATTGTTTCTTATATAATATTTTATAATGCTTTAGTTTCAGCATGTTTTAACGAACCGGTTGATACGCTAACAACTCTTGCCAGTGTTCTACCCAGCCTTTGGCATGGCTAGCAGCTACTGGCACTA
>CAKMZJ010000079.1 GCA_929200395.1 Candidatus Gorgonimonas eunicellae
CATGATCAAACTCTTCAGTTTATATCATTTGTGTTAGCTTGCGCTAACTACCGACTTGCAGATTCGCTCGAAAACAAAACTTGCGTTTGAATTAACGAGTGAGTCTTGGCAATATCAGCTTTTTAAATCTTGCGATTTGTAGCTTACGCTACTTTGGCTGATGCTATTGCACAAGCACCCACACGAATTGTTTGATTTGTTGTTAAAGAACTAAGCTTAATTAACCTTAAACTTAATTGCGTTTGACCGTTAGTGCCAAACTGTTGAGCCATTATATAACTCTTTCGTTTTATGTCAAGCTTTTTTATTTTCTAATTTTAAGTTTAAACATTTTCTTAATTTAAGATATGGTTTAAAGTTAGTTAGAATAACAAATCACCCCGAACATGAGAGCCTATGATATAGACTTATTATTATATGTCAACAATATTTTTAATTTATTTTAAAATAGTTGTTACTACTATATATAGAGTATACATTTTTTATTACTTAAAACTGTAGTTTACTTCAAGGTAATACACAATATGATTACACTTTTAATGCTTACACATTAGCAAGACCTATATGCTTTATAGGTTAATAAACTAAAAGCATAATTATAATGTAGAAAAACAACTGCTTTTTTAGATACTAATGAATTTTACTCATTAAATATCTTGCTCATATAAAAACACAAAAAATTATAACTTCGAGCTGTAACAATTAAAATAAATAAAAATATTTATCTTATAGTATACTAATGTAGTGTTTACTATAATATAGTATTAAATGAGTAAAACGTAAAATATTATATTCCTAAGCCGTGATTATGAATATACAAATAAAGATAATATTTTTTATAAAACAACAAACCAAACAGTTCAATTATAAGGTAGAGCCAATATACGCAATAAATAAATTAAAATTACACTTTGTATCTAATTGCCCGCTTACTTATTAGGGGCTTGAGATCATTTTTAATTCACAACTTAATAACATTATATTTAATAGTATTAAGTTTAGAAGCAATATTAAATACTTTCAACTTTTTAGAATTACTAGCAAAGGTATTAACTTATGAAAGCAGCTGTAGTACACCACTTTAAAGATCCGCTAAAGATTGAAGAAGTCCCTACACCTAAAATTTCAAAACCAAATGAAATTTTAGTAGATATCAAAGCTTGTGGCGTTTGCCATACAGATTTACATGCCTGCTGTGGAGACTGGCCTGTTAAACCTAACATGCCTTTAATTCCAGGTCATGAAGGTGTAGGAGAAATAGTAGAGATCGGAGAACAAATAAAACACCTAAAAATAGGTGATCGTGTTGGAATTCCTTTTCTATATACTGCTTGTGGTTTTTGCGAACACTGTCTTGAAGGAGTAGAAAATTTATGCCTGAATGCACAATTCTGCGGCTATCATGTAAATGGTGGCTATGCAGATTATTGTCTTGCTGATGGTAATTACGTTGTTAAAATTCCTGAAGAACTAACTTATATAGAAGCTGCACCACTATTTTGTGCGGGGGTGACAAGCTACAAAGCGCTGAAAGTTAGTAAAGCCAAACCTGGAGATTGGGTTGCTATTTTTGGTATAGGCGGTCTCGGTCACTTAGCTGTACAATATGCAATCGCTATGGGCCTTAATGTTATAGCTATAGATACTGGCGAGAATCGAAAAAAATTATCTTTATCTTTAGGAGCTTCTTTTTTTATTGACTTCAAACAAGATATACCAGAAGAAAAAATACCACAGCTTATAAATCAAGGCACTCATGCGGCTATATGTACAGCAGTTTCTAAACAAGGCTTTAACAGCGCATGCAAATCAATAAGGAAAAATGGAACTTGTGTTTTAGTAGGTTTACCACCAGATGACATTCCTCTTTCTATTTTTAATACAGTACTAAATGGTATACATATAGTTGGCTCCCTCGTAGGAACAAGAAAAGACTTACAGGAATGTTTAGATTTTGCTGCTAAAGGTAAAGTAAAAACTGAATTAAAAGTCAAAAAAATTGAAGATATAAACGATATTTTTGATGATATGCAAGCTGGTAAACTAACTGGTCGTATTGTCTTAGATATGGAAAATTAATTTCTATACACTTAATACATAGTTTATTAAGCCTAATCCTTTAGGCTTATATTTTATTACAGTTGAACAAAAAGCATTAAATTTTTCATAGCTTAAAAATGCAATCAAGATGTTAAAAACCTTCCGAAGCCTTATAATTTACAACCCTAGGAAAAAATGTTTTTAAAAAATACTTTATACTATTTTCTATATTTACTGGGTCATTATCACTAAAAGAATTATTGTCACCAACCCTGTTATAATGTATTCTTTCAGCAGAATATGTTAGTAATATGCTAAACTCATTACCAGATAGTATATCTATCTGTTGCCTTATACTTTCGTCTAATAAGCTTAATTTAGTTAAATATTTTTTTCTAATATATTTATTATTAATAAACTCTCCTAATACTACAACTTTATATTCTTGTTGCTGTAATAAATTTTTTATATTAGAAATGCTATAATCTATCGCTCCGTCAATAGCGATATCTATGCTTCTGATAGATGCTATATTTATACCATCGTCATTATAATCATCTAATTGCTTGTTATAATTTATTGTACTATCTTCATTTACTTCATTTAAAAAGTTATCTATTATTGCTAACCCTCTAGAGTTATCTCGTCCGTAACTTTTAGATAGCCATTCAACTAAATTAATGCCTTTTCTTACAACTAAATCTTCATTAGTTTTTGTTGATAATATATTTTTGAACAACAGGCTTCCATTTGCAGATTCATCTTTTTTAGTGTGAATGAAGTCGCCATCAAACAGCATACTAGTTTCTCTTCCTAATTGAGCATAACCACCAGATAGATTTTGATTTAACAAGATATCTTCTTCGGTAATCATTATATCTCTATAATTCTTATGTGTTTTTTTTATTTTAAAGTTTACGTTAATATCAGAATTTAAAGAAACAAGTAAATCATTACTAGCTGATCCATTATGATGCTCTAAAGCAACGCTTTTTACTAAGTCAAGATTATCTATGATTATTATCGATTGCTTATCGATGATAAAATTTTTATCAAGTAACTCCATAAATATTTCATTAAGTAGCTCATTTTTTTTAGCTTCATTACCATGATAGCCTTCACTTCCTATCACAATATGCTTTAATCTAATACAATTTGAATACTTTAAATTATTATCTTTTACTTTATTTAAATATTGTGTTCTGATATTACTGAATCCCTGAAATAAATATGTTAAAACTCCTTGTTCTGAAGACATATTGCCTCGACTAGTTAAAGACTCTACAGAAGATAAAGAATTAATTACAACATCAGCCTCTAAAGTTATTTTATTATATTTTCTATTGCACTTACTACACATGTTATTATTAAGCTCAAAATCTTTACTTAAACTATATAGTATTAATTGACAAAAAGAATTTCGTTGATATACGACAATAGATAATTCATCTTGAAAAGCAAAAGAGTTAATTATTGTAAAGAAAAACAACATAACTACCAATGAGTTTATCGTAACTTTTTTATTTTTTGACATAATTACAATCTTCTCCAGTAAATACATGGATATTATTTAATTATTAAGAAATAGCATTATTTTAATTTATAGAAAGCATAAAACTTTACATATCTTCAAGTAGAAGGTGTATAATTCAGCTCATATGACTATCTAGCTAGATTACTGCTTTTAAAGGTTAGTTTACGAATACAGTATAACCTCAGTCACTAGACGTTAAAATTTAAGCAAAATCGTAAATATTTAGTATCCACTAATTTATCTAAAGCTGTCAATTAGTTTGTAAATTTTTTATAAATCAAAACTAATAACTTTTTAAAAATAATAAATAACTGATAATTCAAAATTTTATAATTTATAACTTTAAAGTTAGTTTTTTAAGACCTGTAGGCGATAAAGCAAGAGCAGGCATTGCTGCAAGCAGTCAACCTACAAAAGCTAATAAAGAGCCTCACATTTATACTAAACCTGAGGATGTAGGGGATAGGGAATGACTCTAAGGGAGTGTTACCGTCTTTATTTCAGCAATAATCTAAGCATTCTAACTAAATTAGTTTAATGCTATCAAGTTGTTCACCCGTTTCTAAATTTCGTCTTTCTACATAACCAAAAGTAATTTTCTTCGGTGTCATTGTTACAGCTGTATCTGTTACGGGAGTGCTATTTTCTAAACAACTACCTTCACTCTCTAAGTATTTTCTATGTAAATCTGTTCTTTTACTAATTAATAGATAAGATAAATCGTTGTTGCTATATTTAATAGCTAAACTCAATGCCGAAGAACCATTAAAAAGTGGTTTATCAAGATCTTTTTTAGGCATTTTATCAATGATTAGTTTACAATACTCTATACTACTACCGTTCTTTAATAGAGTTTCTAAAACTGTTAATCCATTAAAATCTGGTTGATAAATATCAGCACCGTTTTTTAATAGATATTTTATTATATCTTTATTTTTATGATTGCAAGCTAAATGAAGAGGCGTTTTTCCACGATAAGTTTGGTTGATATAACTTGTAAATTCGCACTTGCTTAATTCCTTTTTTTTACGGTCTACTTGATACTTTACATCTTTTAATTTATCAGTAGCACAAGTGCTGTGTAATAGCGAATATAAATGCATATTACCTGGAATATCTATCTTTTGTTTTCTATATATTTCCATTATCGTTGATGCTACGCCTAAAAACTTTAATTGATCCACTGCTTCTAATGGATAAAAAGTTTTATAGCAAGGCTCGCTTAATAGCTTATTGTCGAATTTGAGTAAAGCTTTAGCTATTTTAGTTTGCCTTAAAGATTCATCTATTTGAGTATGACTTGTCATAAGTGCAGCTCCAAGAGCATTGACACTACGTCCATTAGCGCTAACTATTTTAGGATCAGCACCACTTTTTAATAAATACTTTACTATTTCTTTAGAATTAGAAGCTGCTCTATGTAAAGGGGTATATCCTTCTGCATCCATCGCATTAACATTAGCCTGTTGCCTAATAAGATATTTTACTGCACTTAAGTTTCCACAACTACATGCATAACCTAAAAGACTAGTTTTAACAATTTTTCCTTTATAATTAAAATATAGGTTATTGCGAGTCAAACTATTGTTATTTTTTTCTATTAATTCTTGTAATAATGCAAAATTGTTAGTTGATATTGCTCGCTGTCCCTTGATACTTATAGAACCCATATGTGTACTTTTTTGCTGTAAAGTATCTTGATTAACTACAGGAGTTAGTTTTCTTTCATTAACACAAAGCTTACTACCAATAACTTCAGCATCTGCTGTAGTAGTATGTCGATCGGAGCGTATACTGGTAAGTCCTTTTTGTAGCCATTCTGTTCTATTGCCTTGTCTTTCGGTAATTTTATTTGTCTTATTAGTTTGTCTTTTTAGAGTACTACTTGCTAATGATAAACCATATACTGCGTCCATAAAAATCCCTTTAAATATAAATTAATCTAAACTTAATAAAAATCTCAACATAAAATTAATGTTATTTTTTTTAAAAAAATAACATTTTACAGCAAATTAAGCTACAGGTCAAATTATATCTCGCTTATATTAAAATCTCCTAGAATAATGTACTTATATACAGTTTTAGCATATACACCTTATATATGCAGTATTTTACTTGTTTTTTATGATCTACTATTTAGCTAAGCTGTATAACTTTAGATACAAGTTTACCAACACCTTCATACACATCTTTAATGCTTTTTGCTAACATATAAGCAGGAGTAGTTACTAATTTATTATTGAGATCTGTTGCTATTTCATTTACTTTACATTCTTTATGAGACAATCCCATTGCTTCGATAGCTGCAATTGTATTTGGATCATTTCCAATAGTTACTAAAGTATTTTTAGGAAATGTGTGCCCGGCTAATACTGGTGATATACATATTAGACCTATGGCTTTTTTTTGTTGCAAAAAGCTATTAATTGTTATACTAATACTTTCATCTATAGTTAAATCTTTACCTTTAATGGCAAAATCAGAAAAATTTTTTACTGACCCTAGACCGCCTGGAATTATTAAAGCATCAAAATTATTGGTGTCTAGCTTTTCTAGAGATAGAATATCTCCTCGAGCTATACGAGCAGCTTCAGATAATATATTTCTTGATGATGCTGTTGTTTCTTTGGTTAAATGATTTATGACTTCAGTTTGGTTTTTATCAGGAGCAAAACACTGATACTTACAACCATTTAAATCTATGTGTAATAAAGTCATAACGGTTTCATGTATTTCTGCACCATCATATACACCACAACCCGATAAAACAACAGCTATATTTTTCACCATAATGATCTCCTAAATAAAAATAACTTACAATTAATTACAATATTTTATTTTCATACCTTCTACAAGGATACAAATCATATTTATTTATGTCAAAATACTAACTCTTATAAATAAACAGCTTTTCTAAGGAAATTTATTGGAATTATATTGTGTGTTTAAAGATAATTTGATATATAGAGTAAAGAGGTTTTTATATAACCACTTAACAACAAATTTAGTTTTATCATGAAAAGGACTTTAAATGCATAATTATAATCTACATTGTATAAATTATTTATTTTTTTTATTTCTATTTGTTGTTAAATCACCCTATGCAATAGATAATAATAACGACTTAGAGTTTACAATAAAAAATAATGTTACAATATTAGAAATGAATGATGTAACTCAAACAAATATAGATATTTACCCAAAAAAAACATATATAACACAACGATTTAACTGCAATATTAGCGACCAAGGCAGTGTGAAACTAGACTTCAATATTTATGAACTAAGCTACGCAGAACTACAAATTTTTTTTGATAACGGAACAGATTTAATATCAGCTAATCAAATTAACTACACTTATGAAGAATTAGGAAATGATTTATTATTTAGAAACTGGATAGGTAAGCCTGTAGATATTCTAGGTGGCGGTCTAGCTGCCACTGTATCAGGTACTTTGATAAAATATGAAAATAAAAAAGCTTTTGTTAAAGGAATTAACGGTAGATTTTATCTAGTAAATTTTAACGATCCTCAAGGAGTTAGAATATTTTTAAAAAGAGATAGTGATAATGATATGTACTACTATAAACATCTTATAACTGCAACATTTGCCAACTTAAAAAATCAACAAGGGACTTTGATCGTAAAATATAAAACCAAAAAAATCTCAGCTGATGTTTACTATAGCCTCTATAAAAAAAATGGCAATAAGCTTGATTTAGACTTGAGGGCCCAAATCAAAAATAATAGCAGTGTAAAATTTCACAATCCTGAAATTTCTATTTTTAAAGATAACCACCTTTTAACTGTCTTAAATAAAAAAAATACTAATGATCAATCTTCTAACCAAATATTTAATAACCATACAACCAAAGCAGAAGGCAATAGTCTTGAAATATTAAAAGATAAAAACATACATGATATTCTAATAAAAAATCATAAGGAAACAAATTTTAATGAAGTATATATAGTAGATATGTCTAATTCAAACTTAAATAAAAAAGAAACGTTAACGGTTAATCGTAGTTATCTATTAAATTCTGATGAAATATTTTTGAATACAAAGGTTATTATTAACACTACAAAGGAAGAGTTATCAATAGATAATTTAGATAGTAAATATTTATTCTATAACAAGCGTACTAATAAAAAATATATAGCTATAGATAAAGATAAAAATATAACTATACAAAATTCAATTAACACAAAAAGAAACAAAGATAATATTGGGATACTTGAAAGTGAAAAAACATTTTGGAATGCCTTAATACAAAACAAATATGATAAATCTATAAATTTATATCTTATTTACAACGATGAATATATCATAGAAGATATTAACTTTAGTGAATTAACAGGAAACAACTGGATCAACACTAAAATTCCTGCAAATACAAATAAAACAATACAATATAGCAAAATATTACGTTAAGTTGTAATTAAGCTAGGATAGCATTATGGGTAGCTATCCTATTTTTTCTATAGTATTCAACTTACCATTATCTTTATATGTCATTTTAAATTTTCCTTTAATACCACCATGGGTTAAGAACTTTAATAATATTTCATATGAAATACTTATTAATTCGCCTCTATCGGTGGTTACTTGTACCATATTTTTAGCGCCTTTATAATATTCAAGTACTTGATGAGCGCTCAAGTTAACATAAAATGTGACTGTTACCATATTAATTAATCTCTAACAAAAAAATAGTTTATTTTTATAATTATATTGTGGCTAATAATCTAAATTAAAAGCCTACAATTTAAATATTTATTAAAATAATTATTTTTTAGATATAACTGTTGCTACTTCCTTAGCAAAATAGGTAATAATAGCATCAGCTCCTGCACGATGCATCGCAATTAAAGATTCGAGCATACATTTGTTATGATCTATGTATCCATTCATTGCTGCTGATTTTATCATTGAGTATTCGCCACTGACCTGATACACCACCGTAGGTATTTTAAATTGTTGTTTAACTCGATAGACAATATCTAAATATGGCATACCTGGTTTAATCATCACCATGTCGGCACCTTCAGAGATATCCATTGCTACTTCTTGTAAAGCTTCATCACCATTAGCAGGATCCATCTGAAAACTAAGCTTATCAGCTTTTCCGAGATTATTAGCTGATCCTACTGCATCTCTAAAAGGCCCATAAAAGCTAGAAGCATATTTTGCAGCATAAGCAAGTATAGCAGTATTAACAGCACCTATAGATTCTAACATATTTCTTATAAGCCCTATCCTTCCATCCATCATATCGGAAGGAGCTATAATATCAGCACCAGCATCAGCATGTGTCTTAGCCTGTTTTATTAAGGTTTCTATGGTTGTATCGTTAACTACGTAGCCATTCTCGTTTATAATTCCATCTAGACCATGTGATGTATATGGATCAAGTGCCACATCAGTTATAATGCCCATTTCTGGGAATTTATTTTTTATAGCTCGAACGACATTAGGTATTAAGCCATTTTCATTATAGGCTTCTCTGGCATCAAGGCTTTTTTGTTCTTGATCTATTACCGGAAATAAAGCTATTGATTGAATACCCAAATTCAGCAATTCTTCTATTTCTTGCAATAACAAGTCTAAACTTAATCGATTAATTCCAGGCATAGCGTTAACAGCTACTTTACGCTTACTTCCTGGCAACACAAAAATAGGGTAAATTAATTTTTTAATGCATAGTGCATTTTCTCTGGTTAAATCACGAGAAAATTGCTTGCTGCGCATTCTTCTTAATCTGGTATTAGGAAATTTTCGATTAATCATAAGCAGTAAAATTAAATAGTATAGAGGGTTTTAGGAAAGTATACTTCAAATAATATACAGGTGGGAAATGAAAAAGCAAGATTTACAAGTTAAATAAAAAGATGCATTTTCAAATAAAAAACTGTATATTAAATACAAATTCAATTTAAACTAATATTTTATAGAAATTACTTATAATGATAACAAATAATCCTAGCTTAGTAGATCCTATTAGTAATACAGATAACCAAGAGGTTAATTCTTTAATTCATCGTGTATATAATGTAATAAATAGAATTATTCTTGAAGACAATATCTTAACTAGTAACAGAAGCTTAAATACAATATCAGATGTATCGAGTACAACTTATACACGAATTCCGTCACCTACTTATTCTGTTGACTCTGAAACCTCAAATGATGAATCTGACGAAGATTACGAGGATTATGAAGATAATTTAGAACAAGATAGTAACAGCTCAGCTATTAGCACTACAGATTCAGAAGATAGCTATACATATAATATATATGAAAGAAGCTCTTGTGACACTCCGGAAGGTTATCAAAGCTGGAGTGGTAGTGAAAGCGGAGATGAATATCATCATAGAGATGATGACGATGAATCTCAGTTATTATGATATTATTTTAAAAATATATTTTATATACTTTCAAATAGAAAGTATCAGGATTATATATTTTGAAATCACTACTTTATAATTTAAAAAATAAAAAATTACTTACTGAAAAATATATAAGTTTTTATTAAGACACTATTGTTATAGTTAGGTAACTTATATAGTTATTACGAGTATTTTAGCTAACAAGGGATACTGTATATTTAATATATAAGCATGAAAGCGTATATTACTTATACTAACTTATTAGCATTTATGAAGGAGTAAATATGTTAGGGTATATTTCTAAATTTCGAGTAGTTAAATTAGCAGTCTTGTTATTTACTTGTTTAATACTGCCTAAGTTATCTTTTGCTGATTTATTGGTTAAGATTCCTGATAAAATAGTAGAAGGATATTGGCATAATTGGGCTGGAGGTCAAGGTTATAAGGGCGGAACATGCCCTGGGATACAGCTAAAAGATATAGACAGCAGATATAATGTTATTATGGTATCTTTTATGAAAGTCTATAAAGGTCAAGGCAGCAATATACCAACTTTTAAACTTGATCTTAGTTTAGGAATGACAGAGCGTCAATTTATAAATCAAATCAAAATACTTAACGCACAGGGGCGTTTAGTATTAATATCTCTCGGCGGGGCAAATGCTGATATCGCATTATCATCTAGTGATGAACAAAAATTTGTTGATGAAATAATAAGATTAACTGACCATTTTGGATTTAATGGTTTAGATATAGATCTTGAACAATCAGCCATAAAAGCTGCTGATAATAAAACCGTAATTCCATCTGCATTAATAAAAATTAAAGATCATTACAAAAAAAAAGGCAAAGTTTTTGTTATAGCAATGGCTCCAGAATTTCCACATATCCGTAAAAACTCTGATTACTCTGACTACTTAACTGCTTTAGAAAAGCACTATGATTGGATTAGCCCACAGTTTTATAACCAAGGCGGCGATGGAATTTGGGATGCTAAATACGGTAAATTTATAGGTCAAAATAATGATCAATATAAAAAACAATTTATTATTACCATGTCTACAGCAATAGCAAATGGAACTGATGGCTTTAATAAAATACCTCATGATAAACTACTCTTTGGATTGCCTTCTAACCATGACGCAGCCGCCAATGGTTGTGTTGATAATCCTAGAAAACTTCTAGAGGCATTAGATGAGCTTGAAAAAACAGGAATTCCTCTAAGGGGCATAATGACTTGGTCAATTAATTGGGACTTTGGTAAAGATAGTGCTGGTAAAGAATATCATGGATATTTTATTAATGCGTATGGAAATTATTTCAAACAAATGAGTAAAGTAGCTCATAAAGTAGCCCATAAAAATATTACATCACATAAACCTAAGCCCATTATAACTGGAGCAGATACAACCAGTATTGCTAAGGGTGGTTCTTTTGATCCAATGGCTGGAGTTAAAGCAAAAGATCTAACAGATGGCGATATAACACATAAAATTAAAGTTGAAGGCGAAGTAAATACCGGTGTTGCTAACAATTGTCATTGTCATTGTGGAGGCAACGACAATAGCCATAGCGTCTATAATTTAGTGTATATAGTTGAAAATAGTACTGGTGAAGTAATAAGGAAAAAACGTACTGTTCATGTAATAGATGATACCAAAGAAGTTAATATACATCAAATCCTGACTCCTACAGAAGAATTTTCCAATAACAAACAGTATATTTCAGGAGATAGAGTTATATATAAAGGTGGAATATATGAGGCTGAAGGATCTACACATAATGGTAAAACACCAGACAGCCAGAATTCTGAATGGAAATATATAGGTAGCACCCTCCCAAGTGAACTCTTCTAATAAGAGCCATGCTAATTTGATATTAACAATTAGTTAAGCTTTATCGCAGTAATGACACACCTTCTAATTGAAGGTGTGTATTTCAATTATAGTTTATATGCTACACTTGCTTTCACATCTATAGTATTTGTTTCAGTATCGTGTTTCCATCTACAGCTAATGCCATAAAATAAATTATTTGCTGACATATTTGCTGCAAAACTCACATATAATCTATGTTTAATATGCTTATGCTGTACATCTAAGAGAAAAGAATTATCAGAACTTTGTACTTCTACTTGCTCATTTTTCTTATTGTGTTTTATATCATGAATATATAAGTATCCAGCTTTTATTTCAGTTGTAATAATGCTAGATGTCATAAATTTATAACTCTCAATAACTGTAATAAATGGACTAATGCAGAAGTATGTATTATCAGATTTTTTTATATCCTTAGAATCAGAGTGATTATAATGTCTAGGTGTTTGAACTAAAGTTAGCTGTGAAGCTAATCCTAAATTAATTATG
>CAKMZJ010000080.1 GCA_929200395.1 Candidatus Gorgonimonas eunicellae
GATAGCAATAGCCTATGAAGCTAGAAGCTCCGCCTTTTAAGGCGGGGTAGTTCACCTATTCTATATGCATATTGTGTAAATCTATACTATCAGCATAATATCCAGCCGTTGGATCATTAAAAATATCATGATTTAGTTCGCCTTCAGACTGAGCAACAACACAAGCAGTTACACAATCTCCAGTTACATTCACAGAGGTTCTTGCCATATCTAAGACTCTGTCAATGCTTAATATTAAGGCAACTCCTTCAGCTGGCAAACCAACTTTTTGTAATACCATAGATAGCATCGCTATTCCAACACCAGGGATACCAGCTGTTCCTATAGATGCCATAGTGGCGGTTATAATAATTAATAAATAATGATGGAAATTTAAAGGAATATTATATGCTTGAAAAATAAAGACAATTGCAACACCTAACATTACAGAGGTGCCATCCATATTAATAGTACTACCTAAAGGTACTGTAAATGCAGCAATTTTATGTGAGACCCCACAACGCTTAGTAGCTGCGTTCATAGTAAAGGGAATTGTTGCATAACTTGAAGATGTGGTAAAAGAAAATATAAGCATTCGTTTGATTTTTTTAAAAAATATAACAGGGTTTAATTTAGCAAAAAAATGCAAAAGTGTACTATAGATAATAGCCATCTGAAATATCAATATTGTTATAACTAATAAAAAGTAAATAAATAAATCTCTTATATCTGCAAGATTAAAAGTTTTAAATGAGTTAACTATAAGACAAAAAATACCATAAGGCGCAAGTAATACAACACAATCAACCAATTTTGCAATTATTACGTTTAATGATTTAAACATATCTATTATAGGTTTTGCTTTCTTGCCTGTAATACCTATAGCAACGCCAAAAAATATAGCAAATATTATGATTTGGATAGCATTACCACTAGCCATTGCTTCTATAGGGTTATGAGGAATAATAGCCGCAGAAAGTTCTTGAATTGGTTTTCCTGCTGGTGGAGTATAATGCAAAGTTGCTTCTGTGCTAGCACCCATGCCAGGTTTTATTACTATTGATACGGCAATGCTAACAGTAATGGCAATTACAGTAGTTATTAAATAAATACATAAAGTCTTAACTGCGATTCTGCCTAAAGTAATAATATCATTAATTAATAAAGTGCCATTTACTATAGATATAAATATAACTGGAGTAACTAACATTTTTAATGCATTTATAAATAATCCCGCAAAAAAAGATATAAATTTAAATAAATCATTGATAATACCAAAATTGTACGTACTAGATAAATATTTTAAGATAAACCCAACTAAACTACCTAAAGCCACTCCTATAAGAACTTTAGTAGCTAAAGATAGTTTTACATTTTTTTGTAACATACAAACCTCTTATGTCTTGTAAGTTGTTATTACTAAAAAATACAATGTATAAAGTTGATTATGTTTTGCAGTAAATAATTTTTGGATTGTTAAATAAGTTATTTATTTTAGCTGTTGATATTAGTAATAAAGTTTAACAGCAAAATAATGCATCTGTGCAAGCAATTAAATAAATCAGCTATATTTTTTCATGAACTCTATATCTTTTCAGGTATTATGCTGTAAAAAAATCTTCTAGATATTATTCAGTGTTATTATTAATTGCTGCTAGTTGATCTTTTGAAAGATTTGCATGTCCAGACCGTTCACTAGTATATTTAGAAATATTATCCGATTCTGGTAAAAATCTGCTAATTCTTGCCTCCTTAGGAATAATATTATCATCTTCATGTGCTAATACTAATGTTTTTACATCGCGATGACTCAGGCATTGCATAGCCTCTTGTGCGTCAATATGTGAATTTAGCAAGGATCCGAAATTATTTGCGAAGCTTGGATATTGCGGGATCATAACGCAAGATGTAGTAGTGTAGGAGTCATGATTTATTAGATTGACACGAGATTCGATATTTTTTTCATCATTTGTAGCATCTAAATAATTTGCTAAAGAAATCGTAGCTATGCCACCTCCCATAGAGCTACCTAAAATGGTAATGTTGCCACTAAAATTAGTTAAGGCATAATGTAATGCTGTTATTCCATCTTGTATAGCTGTTTCGGCAGTCGCTGTGGGTAGATAGCGCCAAATACCTTCAGGTTTGTTAATCCCTGTGCCACGATAATCATATAAAATAACGGGAAGTTTTTTTAATTTTTGTAGATTTCCAGGAGTATCAGTAACAAGCCCGTCATCTTGACCCTCAGGAGTAGTCGCAAGCTTATTATCAGAAAAAAATACGGAGATTACATGACCATTAGGGTTATGGTATAAGATACAATCTGAATTTTCATTCTCGTTCCAATCAGGAGGGTAGCAAATAACCCCTGTTAAGTTAACAGATCCGTAATTCATAGAAATTTTTTCAGTTCGATAACCATCAGGGTGTTTAGTATTACAAACAGTCTCAATAATTTCTTGGCTTTGTTGTTGTGTATGATCCACATCAAACTGAGCACTAATTAATCTAGCGCCAACTAACTTGGATATACCAAAGTGTGTTTCCTTCATCCAGTTTACTAGATCCATAGGTGTACTGATAATTCTATCACATAAATTTATAAATGTACTTGCCCATGAGTTAGTTGTGCTTTGTGATAATACAGATAACTGCTGGCGAGTTTCTGTCATTTTTTGCACTCTATTACGACTTTTAAAACTGCATTGGCAGGGTTGACGATCAGCTTCAATGATAGAACTATCTTTGTTATCTAATAAATGAAATTGGGAATTTATAGTTAAATCCATGTTTGCTAAATCCTAATGTGAAAATATTAAACTTCTTGATATTGTAAATGCTAATACTTATATCTTCAAGATTATAATTTGTAAATTTATTGTTTATAAACATTAATATTTAGCAAAAATATTTTAATTAACTATAATATTAATTTAGGCTAAGAAAAATACAAGTTAACAGAAACCTTTTATGCTGTATAAATTTTTTTATAAATTTGTGTATTGTGTACTAGCAGTTATAACTATTTTTATTAATTGCTATGCCAGTATTCCCTTGCCTACTAATTCAGCAACAGCACAACAAATTTTATACTCTAAGTTGTTAGGTGCAAGTCATCAGCAAGATATTAGTATAGAAGGTATTGCATTTAAAATTAATAAACTTAATACTATACCAGCTACAGCAACAACTAATAACCTTATAATTAGCCCGATTAATTTATTCGCAACACAAAATATAGTTGACTATTTTAGTGTAACTAATAGTTTGCAACTAGGAACAAGTACTAAACAAAATAATATATATGCTAATACCCCAACCGCTGCATTAATAATAGGTACTGAGGTTACAGCTACCAAGACACAATATCAATTTGTTCCATCATCTTCGGCTTCAATAACCTTATCTAAGTTTGATATTAATAATTTATCTATAAACGTCAGTTCTCTTACAGTTAGCAATATCAAAGGTGACGGGGTAATAATAACTGGTAATAATTCATTTAATTTATTAAAACCATTAGTTATTGGTAGCCAAGTAATAATAGCTGGTAATCATCATCATAGCTTACATATTGCAAGTAAAATTTATGGTGATATAAACAATAATGGTAAATTATTAGCAACAATTAATAGCACTAATAGTATAGGGTTATTAGCTACTATGCCTATAGTCGGAACAATAACTAATAATAATGCTATAGAAGGAGGATTAGCTGCGATTTTAGTGCAACCATTAATTATAGAATCTACTAGTTGTAGAATAATTAATAATGGAGATATAAAAGGTAATATTTTAGTTGATGCATCTTCAATAACTAGTTATGCTACTGTAACATTGCAAAATAATTCTAGTGCTAAAATAACTAAAGCAAATATAAAATTTTATGGTAACACAAATTTTATTGTAACTAATGATGGTAAAATAGAAGCAAATGAAGTATCAATCACTAAATTAATAAACAATAATCAACTTATTATACAGGGAACAAGCGGCTATATAGCAAATGATAATATTTTTGAGAATAATTCTAAAGCTAGTACTATTGTAAATAACAGTTTATTAGTAAACGGTATACTAACTAACTACGGTCAGTTAACAGCTAATACCTTAACAATGGTTAATGCTAATTGTAAAATTATTAATAATGCGACAATAAGCGCACAAAATATTGTTGATTGCAATATATCAGGGACTCACGCAACTATTGTTAATAATAGTATTTTTGGTGAAGTAATAATTTTAGGCTCATTGATTGTAGATGGCAAGGTAAATCAATTTGCAACTGCAACTGTTAATAATCTTATCAGCAAACCTAATAGTAGTTTTATTAATAATGGTAGTTTAACAATAGTTAACTTAGCTGCTATTAATGCATTAATTAATAACAATTACTTAATGGCAAATGCTAGTTTAGACTTACAACAACAATCAATTAACTATGGTAGGCTATTTGCAAAAAATTTTTCTTGTGAAGAATTTACTAATCAAGCTACTGCTAGTTTTGATCTGTTGTCTGCACACAGAGCAGATATTCAAAATCGGGGCTATTTAGCTGTTAATAAAGCTATTGCAGGTAATATTGATATAGAAGGTGATTTAATATTAACTAATGATGTTACTAACACCGCAAATCTTACCCTTAGTGAATTGTTAAAATCAAGTCATATTTTTTATAACAGTGGCAATGTTGAGGTTGAAGATGCTAGTTTACTACAATTATTCAATAAGAAACAGGCTAAATTTACTATAGATAATAAGTTAGTATTAACTAAAAAGTCGTATAATGAAGGAACATTAATAGCAGGTGAATTTAATCTGCAAGATAGTCTTATCAATAAAAATTTTGCACACTTACATGAAATTAATGAAGCAACTATAATTAACTCAGCTGCTAATGCAATTTTGTTAGTTGATTCTGGTTTGTTTGGTAATGTAATTATCAATGGAACTCTTGATATTGATAAAACAGTCACTAGTAGAGGAACAGTAACTGTAACTAATATAAAGCCATATGCGTTATCTAAAACTGCAAAATTAATTAATAACGGTGGAGTAATAGATGTTGCTAATAATTTATTAATATCAGAGTTAATGAATAAAGTAAATGCAACAATCACTGTAAACAATAAATTGATTGTTACTAATAAAAAATCCCAGTCATACAATAATGGTATTATTATTGCTGATAGCTTAAAAAATTCTTACTTTTATAAAAATTATGGAACAATTAACTTACAATGGATAGACAATTCAATAATAAAAATAAGTGATGGTGTAGTAACGGTAGCTTCTTACACTGTAGGAGATGTGCAGATTGGTGGTGAACTATTACTAAATGGAAATTTAAATCAACAAGGGACATTAACAGCGTTAGAAATAACTGGAGCTAGTTATACTCTAAACAACCATGGAATAATAAATATATATAATTTTAATAATTTTTTTAATACCACAAGAAAGTCGTTATATGGTCAGCTTATTATACAAAAACTAATCAACTCAGGAACTATAAATGTTCAGGGTAGTACCACTATATCTAAAAAATCAATAAATAATAACAATCTATTTAGCAACGGTTTACAAGTTGCAGAAACTTTAACTAATAATGGCTTTGCTCAAATTGGAGTACTAACAAATTCTAATATTATCAACAATAATACTTTAACAGTATATAGCAAATTTATAGGTAATAATAATATAACAGGAAGCATGCAACTTACAAAAATATCGTTAAAGAAAGGGAAGAGCATAATAAATGATGGAACTCTAACTGTTTCAGCTACTCTAGATGGTAACTACAATACTATAATAAACAAAGGTCTTATAGTTGCTAAAAATTTAAGCAATATTATTGTTAAAAAAGAACAATATCATACTGGAGTTATTAAGGTAGCTAATAAAATTGATAGAATGGTATCTATAGAAGGCACATTAACATTAACTGGAAGTATACATAATGGTGGAATACTTTTTTCTGATAACGTATCTGGTAAAAATTATGCTTTTACTTTAGAAGGATCTGCTTTAATAAATAATAATTTAGTTATAGATAGTTTAAATATAAAGCAAGGTTATAGTATTATAAAAAATAATCTTATTTTATATAATACCAAAATTGATAGCTTTAATAATGGCAGTTTACATGTTTCACATCTAGATATAAAAAAAAATAAACTACATAATAAAAAAATACTTGAAATTGGTATCTTGCAAGGTGGCAATATAGTTAATGAAGGAACATTAGAATTAAATAGAGCTAATTTAGGTTTATCTGTGATTACTGGTGATGTATTAGCAGGAGGTAATTTAATAAATAAATCTGCAATTAGAATAGAAAAAGGTAGTTTGTTGTCTCTTAACTATAGCCTAAATAATATGCCTTCTAATTATGTCAAAGTAGAAAAAAATGTAATTTTATCTGGATTGCTAAACGATGCTAGTAGTGTATTATTGATTGGTGGTAGTTTGAGTGTATTCTCTGCAATAAATAAAGGAAGTATTAAGTTAGCTAATATATATAATTCTACAATAACAAATTATGGAACTATAGTATTAGCAAAGTCAACATCTGGAACTGTCACCATAGTGGGTGATTTAAATGTAAAAGAGGGTTTTTATCAGCGAGGATATTTAAGGACTAGGAATATTATAGCTGTTGGTAGTATAACTAACGTAGGATATATTAAAAGTAATAATCTAACCTGTAAATCAATTATTAATAATAATATAATAAATGTAGAGTCTACTATTAGCATTGAAAATAAATTAATTAATAATTCAAGCTTAACTACAAAAAATATTCATTTGCTAGATGGTGGACATATTTACAATAATAAAGGAGCTGAACTTACATTAATGGCATCTAGTGTTACTATGAGTAATCGTATAATATCTGATTATGGTTCACTTGCTGTTTATGGTACGCTGAATTTAGATGGCAAACTGGATACCTATGAAAATTTAAAGGTTAATAAGTTATTTGGTAATAAGAACAAACTTGTTATACATCAAGGTGCGCAAGCAATAATATCTCAGTTAGGTACAAAAAATGATAATCTATACATAGTTGCTTGTGGCTCGTTAACATTAGCTGCGGTTAATGATACAACTAATACAGATAATCATTATAGTCAAATAGCTGGAAATATAATTGTATACTCTAGTAGTAATTCGGTATCTAAGGAAAATTATGATGGCATTATTAATTTAGAAAATAATGCACAACAAATTTCTGGTAATATGAACCTAGGTTCATTGTCTGCAGATATTCCTGTTAATTTCCAGATAAACAAATATTGTTATTGTAAATTAACTCAAAGTATAAACAGTAATAAAATGAGCATTTATAATGCAGGAGAATTAGATATACTTCAAGACAGCCATTTATGGCGTTATGAAGGATTAGATAACAGCCGTTTAGTTATAAGGGTTAATCAAGATATCGCTAAAATATCCAAACCTCTATTACAAACTGAAGATATCATAACGTTTGCTACTAATTCTTCCGTAGCAATTACTCATGTAGTTGGCAAGCAAGTAATTGCGGGAAATCGAAGAATTGATTTAATTAAAGCATCTGGGGGTATGTTATGTAATAATAAACAATTAACTAAGAATATGGCAAAAAAAATAATTTATCATCAAGATAACAGCTCTATATTAATTACTATAAAAGAAGTAGAGGTTACTAAAAATATTATCAGTGCTGAAGTTAGCGTAGCAAAAAATCCACTTCCTGTATCTTCTAATGTCGCCTTAATTCATTTAAATAATCAATTATTAGGTAACTGTCAACCTATTAATTATCATGTGGATGCTCTAATTTGGTATGATAAACAAAAATCAAAAAACAAGACTAACTCTAACAGTAATTTAGCTGTATTTCCAGTAAACATTGCTTTAGATAAATCAATTGTAAACTATAGTTCTAATTCTTTAGTAGCTCATATAGGTAATAACAAGCAACAGCAACAATTATACAGTCGAGATTCTCATATTATTGATTATCCAGCTTTAATTATTGCGACAGAAGTAGAGCCCAATATTATTCATAATGTTAAATATGATGATCCAATTGTTTTGCATAAAATCAATCTTAATAATTTAATGATAGATGGTTCTCATAAGCTCGTTGATGTTAATGGAATAACGCAAAAACTAGCAACAAATCAAGATGCGCTGATTTTTATAGGAAAAAACCCATTAAAATTTATAGATACTGATGGTATTAATATCAGCGATAAAGTGAAGATAATAGCAGGTAATAACCATCATGCATTACACTTAGCTATGCCTATTATTGGTAATATAGAAAACAATGCACAAATTGGTAATAATGATACAGGAATAGGCATACAAATAAGTCAAATGATATCTGGCACTATAACTAATAATAAAATTATCCATGGAAAGCATACAGGAATTAATATCAATTTATTACATCCTGTATTAGAGAAACAAGCTAAGCTGTTAGTTTTAATCAATAATGGTACTATTGTTAATGGTATTAATATTAAATCAGTAGCAAATAAAACACAACCTGAAGTAATATTACACAACCATAAATTAATTAAAGGCGGAGTATTACAGACAAATTATACAGTTATATTAGATGTTATTAATTATAAAGGTGGTTATATAGAAGTTAATAATGTTAATTCAAATTCACTATTTAATTTTGCAACTATAAAAATCACAGGAGACGCTACCTTTACTGTAAATAATAAGAAATTTATAAATGCCGGAACTATAGAAATAGCTAATATCATAGATTTAAAAGCAAATTTGAAAAACTCAGGATGTTTAGTTGCAAAGTGTATAATAGGAAATAAAAATACTTTCACAAATGAAGTATCTGCTAGTGCAAACTTTCAGACTATAGATAATTGTATATTTAAAAATAAAGGCTTAATAACCATTAGTAGTGCTACTACAGGACCTGTAGTGATTTTAGGAGACTTGCAGCTAACAGACAATATTAAACAATTAGGAAAATTATTAGTAACTAATATTAATGGCAGTTATGGTGTTAGTAATAATAAGATATTAGATGTTGAGCAAAACTTAAATATTACTTTTTTAAAGAATAATAACACAGTAAATGTAGGTAATTTATTATCTTTAACAAAAGAGTCGTATAATAATAAAAACTTAACAGCAGGAACAATAACTAGTTTTGCAGCAATTAATAATACTACTATTGGAAATATTAAAGTTAGTAATATTAATAATTTACATTGTAATAACACTGGTGATTTTTATGTTGTTAACAAGATTTCAGGAGAAGTAACCATTAGTGGTAGTTTAACATTTATTGGGAATGTTATAAATGATGGTAAATTATATGCTAAGAATATTATAGGAACAAAATATAGTTTCACTAATAATAACTATGCAAATATAGATACTATAAATGTTGGAACTATTAATAATTCTGGTGAATTAATTATTAATAGCGATCTATATCTTAACCAAGAATTTATCAATAAAGGTCAGCTTGTTGTTAATGATATTATTCACAATAAAGCTAAGTTTGCTAATTTAGCATCTGCTACTTTACAAATTAATGCTAATGTTTTTAGATTTAATAAAGAGTTACTTACTAATTTTGGCAAAATAAACATTAATAATATTTGTTTACTAGATAGCAACCTAAATAATCAAGGAATACTAGAAGCAAGAATATTAAATGGTAACTATCACACTATATTTAACGGTAAAAATAATAGAGTAAAATGCGATATAATTAAAAATATACATATCTCAGGAAGTAAAACTATCGGTATTAGTAAGCAGATTATTGGTTTGGTGACTATAACTGGTGGTATTAGTTTAGAAGGGGATACTATATTAACAGGTAATCTAAACACATCTTTTATTAAGCTTAATAATAACAAATTAATTAATAAATATGGTTCTAAAGTAGTTACTAAAGATGATCTAGCATTAAGTAACAATAATTTTATAAATGAAGGATTTTTAATTACTACCAAGAATATAGAATTACTAGACAGCTTAATAAATAATGGTGAACTTAGTTGCAATAAGTTACAAGGAAATACTAATCACCTTGTAAATAATGCAACTATAACTTGTAATACTCTTGAAGATATAAATATTGTTAATAAGAAAGTACTACAAGTAAAAAATAAAATAGCAGGTAATGTAGTTATTGATGGCGAGCTTAGATTAATAGATTCAATAATACAGCAGGGCAGCTTAACTGCACATTCTATAGCAACTACAAATAATAATAATCAGAAGAAAAATATCATATTAAATATAGCATATAATTCAGAGGTTAATATAGCTACATTAAACAATTCAAACTTAGATATTAAAAATTGTGGTTTACTGTATGTCACTAATAATACTAAATTAAATTCTTATCAAGGAAAATCTGGTACGGTCATAATAAATATAAATGATAAAACTGATTTTAAGCAACCTTTATTAGAGTTAAAACAAAATTTAGATTTGATGCACTTTCAAGGTAAAGAGTCTTTAATTGTTATTAGTGCAGTTGATAATATTAATATAGGAAAGGTAAAAGATAAAGCATGTATACTAACAGCCAAAGAAATATTAGTTAATGGTAAGTTATTACAAATAAGTGATTTGAGCAATGTAATGGCAGTAAAAAAAATAAGTGCTAAAAATTTATTAATAGATTTAAATCGTTTAACTGTTAGTAGAACTAATAATAAAGCTAGTATACTAGCGGATATAACTTGCAAAGCTATTGATGTGGCTATTGATATGAATGATCAGGCTATATCGATCAAAAAATTTGCTAAGTTAATGCAAAATTATAACGTTGATAGTAATAAGCCTAATCTTATGCGAATGATTAGAGATGAAATTAAGCATAATAGATTACCACCAGAGGCTGAAGAAATAGCCGAATATTTTTTATATACACAACAGGCAACTAACCAGCAAGAGTTTAAAGAGATACGTAATAGTCTTTTATCTACAATACATCGCAGAGAAAAATTAAATATAGTTAAAAGGTTATTGCCATATAGCCACTATATTGACAATCAACTATTGGCTAACTTATCTAATAATTTGTTGAAAATAATCAGTCAACATTTTAGAGTGATTCGTGAACAACGCTGTTATCAAGATAAATTTAATAGCACAGAATTTAGTTTTGATAATTCCTTAAAAAATATATGGTTTGCTACTAACCTAGAAAAAAAACAACTTCATAGTTATAATAAATATGTTACTGTGATAGATGTTAATAAAACTACTAGTATAGGTTTAGAACAACAATTTACTGATAGGCTAAAATTTGGTGTTATGCATAGTCATGCTATAACTAACTTAACTAATATAGCATTAAGTGGTTATCAATTTATTGATCGTAATAATACTATTAATAATATGGCAACTACTATTTATGCACAATATGAAATGAAAAAAATCATTATACAATCAGCTTTGCAGTATAGCGTTAACTCTCATAAACATAATATAGGGTTTATTTCTGACAGAAGTCAGAAACAGCATTGGTATAAATCTAAATTAACATCTTTTATTATAGAAGCAGTAGTACCATACTATTATAAAAATTTTTACTGTGAGTTTAATAGTAGCCTAACATTGTTAAATAATGTATTACCAGCGATAAACTTTAATAATATTGAAAGATATAATTCACAAGCTAATAATATAATAGATTTAGCCTCAGCTGTGTATATTTATCGTAACTTTAGTTTTAAAAGTGGTAATCTAATTAATATCTGTTTATCTATAGCTTATAATAAAAGTTTAAATCTATCGAGAGATAATATAATAAAAGTAACATTATTTGATAAACAGTTTAATTTTAATAGTTACTCTATTAATAGCAGTAAACTAATTACTAATTTAGCAGTTAATTATATATCCAATCAAAAAGTAACTACAGATATAGCTATTTCATATAATGGGACCCTATTTAATAAAATAACTTCAGCAAAAATCTCTATTAAGTATAAGTTATAGATAATAACTCAAGTTACGCAGTAGAGAAAATTAGTATTTAATAAAGCCATTGCTATCAACAACAAAAAAATAGCTAGAGTTCACAAATTCGTTCCATGTGTTAAAATATAATTATAAATAAATATAATAAGGTTAAAACATATGACACGGATTTGTGAACACTACCTTCATCATCGTTAAAATACTTTGAAATGCACTTGCATTCCAGTAGCATTTTGCCTCAAATTAGACCTTTTTATTTAGCCCTGAAATCTAACATT
>CAKMZJ010000081.1 GCA_929200395.1 Candidatus Gorgonimonas eunicellae
AATTAAATCTTTTTACTAAGCTCTGAAAAAATGTATCTTCAGGTAGAAGGTGTATGGTGTCGACTAAATCAAGAAATACTAACGCAGGATAAAAGCTTAGAAACCTTGCCCTTTGGGGGCTATTAAAAAAATCTACTTCATCGTTAAAACACTTTGAAATGCATTTGCATTCCAGCAGTATTTTGCCTCGAATTAGATATTTTTCTTTAGCCCTGAAACCTAGCATTTTCATCTGCCACGTGTATATAACAGAATAGCTATACTTCAAATAAAAAAACGCTGTATTAGTAGTTATTACCTACTAGGATTATAAAAGATTTTGACTGCTTTTTTTTTTATGATAATATTTTACAAAATATTTAATTACACGGGGTTTTATCATGCCATCTTTTGATGCGGTATCTGAAGTTGATACTCATGAACTATCTAATGCTCTAGATCAAGCAAATAGAGAGCTAAAGACACGTTACGATTTTCGCAATGTTGAAGCTAGTTTTAAGCAAGAAAAACAATTTACTATAATATTAACAGCTGAAGCAGATTTTCAATTGCAACAGATGCTAGAAATATTAAAGTCTAAACTGATTGCACGTAAAATAGATACTAGCTGCATGGAAATAGAAGAAGCTTTTGCTTCTGGGAAAATGGTAAAACAAAATATTAATATACGTCAGGGTATAGATCAAAACACTAGTAAATCTATTATTAAGATTATCAAAGAATCGAAATTAAAAGTGCAAGCTTCCATACAAGGAGAGCAAATCAGAGTTACAGCTAAGAAACGTGATGATCTGCAAGCTACTATGAAATTACTAAAAGAAGCTGATTTAACTATTCCGTTACAGTATCAAAATTTTCGAGATTAATCTTAACTTCACGATGTTATTTTTATAAATGCATAAAAATTTATAACCTAATGCTATTAATTATTGACAATTATGATTCTTTTACTTATAACTTAGTACAATATTTTGCAGTTCTTGGACAACAAGTTGTAGTAAAACGCAATGATCAGCTTACAATCAAAGAAATAGACTATTATAAACCCGACTATATTGTAATCTCTCCAGGTCCTGGAACTCCTAAACAAGCTGGAATTTCTATTGAAGCTGTAAAACAGTTTAAAGCTAAAATACCTATATTAGGTGTTTGTTTAGGGCATCAGGTAATAGCAGAAGTATTTGGAGGCAACATAGTTTTAGCTAATAAAGAAATCCATGGCAAACAGTCAACTATTTGGCATAATCAACAGGGCATATTTTCTAAAATTAGTAAATCTTTTTTAGCTACAAGATATCACTCATTGATTGTAGATAAAACTACATTACCTAAAAGCCTAGTAGTTACTGCTTGGACACAAAACAAAATTACGAGTAACTATGAAATAATGGGTATTAAGCACGTGGAGTATAGTATTGAAGGCTTGCAATTTCATCCTGAATCTATAGCATCAGAATATGGTATGGATTTATTACAGTGTTTTTTAACATCATATAAATAACCTCTTCCGTTTTTATAGAAACACTACTTATAATACCACTTGCATATAAAGATATATGTTACCTCCCATTAACTAAGTTGGCTTAAGGTATTCTTGATAAATTAAATATCTAAGTTCTTATTAGCACTTTTGGTGTTTTGCTAATAAAGCCTTATTATAAACTAATATTTTCATATAGATTAGGCTTATTCCTATATCTTTTTTACAATACTGAGACTTTACATATGAGTTATGACTATACCGAAATTAAAAAAACACCCCAAAAGTTAACACAAGAGAACAAATTACTAGAAGATATTTGCCAGCCGTTTCCAAATTCACAAAAAATTTACATAGAAGGCGATAGTTCGGTAAAAGTAGGCATGAGAAAAGTGCAGCTTGGCAGTAGAACTAATAAATATAGTAAAACATCTAATATAGAATATATAAATTTATATGACACTTCAGGGCCGTATACCAACCCCAACTTTACTCCCGACTTAACTAAAGGGCTTGCTCCTATAAGACTAGATTGGATTTTAGAACGTAAAGATACTAATTCTACCACTAAGCTTTCTTCTAAGTATGCTTGTGATCGCAGTCAAGATATTATGCTAGAAGAATTACGCTTTAATTCAGTAAAAAAAATTTTAACAGCCAAAAAGAATAAAAATGTTACTCAATTACATTATGCTAGACGTGGTATAATTACCAAAGAAATGGAATACATTGCCATTCGTGAATCTATGGGTGAAACTAAAAAACCAGCAATAACTGCGGAGTTTATTCGTAATGAGGTTGCATGTGGAAGAGCTGTTATCCCTTCTAATATCAACCATCCTGAAGCAGAGCCAATGATTATTGGCCGTAATTTCTTAGTTAAAGTAAATGCTAATATTGGTAATTCTCCAGTAAGCTCTAGTATACAAGAAGAAGTAGAAAAATTATTATGGTCTACTCGCTGGGGTGCAGATACTGTAATGGATCTCTCTACTGGTAAAAACATCCATGAAACTAGACAGTGGATAATTCGTAATTCACCAGTTCCTATTGGTACAGTTCCTATTTATCAGGCATTGGAAAAAGTAAATGGTAATGTAGCTAAGTTAAATTGGCAAGTTATGCAAGATACCTTAATTGAACAGGCTGAACAAGGTGTAGACTATTTTACCATTCATGCGGCAACATTAAGAGAACATGTTAAATTAACTACTAATAGAGTGACTGGAATTGTATCAAGAGGTGGCGGTATTCTTGGACAATGGTGTGAAATTCATAATAAACAAAACTTTTTATATGATCATTTCGATGATATATGTGAAATATGTAAGCGATATGATATTACTTTATCTCTTGGCGATGGTTTACGTCCAGGATCCATAGCAGATGCTAACGATGCTGCTCAATTTGCAGAATTAAAAACACTAGGAGAGCTAACAAAGCGTGCATGGGAGCATGATGTACAAGCAATGGTAGAAGGCCCTGGTCATATCCCAATGCACTTGATAAAAGAAAATATGGATAAACAATTAGAGTATTGTCATGAGGCTCCTTTTTATACTCTCGGACCATTGACTACTGATATTGCTCCAGGTTATGACCATATAACATCAGGTATAGGTGCTGCAATGATAGGATGGTTTGGTTGTGCCATGTTGTGTTATGTGACTCCTAAAGAACACTTAGGTTTGCCTAATAAAGAAGATGTGAAGCAAGGTTTAATGGCTTATAAAATAGCGGCCCATGCAGCTGATATTGCTAAACAGCATCCTCTAGCTCAAAAACGAGATAACGCACTATCTAAAGCCCGATTTGAATTTCGTTGGGAAGACCAATTTAATTTATCTCTAGATCCAGAAACAGCAAAAGCGTATCATGATGAAACTCTGCCTCAAGATAGCGCTAAAGATGCAGGATTTTGCTCTATGTGTGGGCCAAATTTTTGCCCTATGCGTATGACTCACGATGTACGTAATACAGCAGAAACTGAACCTAGTTAGTACTGTTAAGAACAGCTTACATATAAAAGGTGTTAAATTTAATCTGTAAGCTGTATACATTTTTTTAATATATGGTATATTCGTATTTAATAATTGGCGTCTTAATGGATAACTTTAGTAGATGATATCACTTGAAGCACAACGTAATATAATTTCTATAACATTAGCATTGAATGTTTCTTTCACTACTATAACCTTTACTAAAGGTGAGTTTGGAAATCACCAATATAATGTACAATCTGACTATGGTGTAAATTATTCTAAGGAATTAGAAGATTACGACAATCAAGAATATCCAGAAGATGAAATAATCGATAGCAATAAAAAATACATAACATTAGCAATAAAAAATTGTTTTACTAATAAAGATGATGGCAATAACAATAAGACTGCAAAAAAAAAGATTAATTTTTTGCAGTAGCTAATATAGTTAGTACAAGTTGATCAAAATTCATTCCTAAAACATTAGCAGCCATAGGCATTAAACTTTTTTCTGACATACCAGGAACTGTATTTACTTCTAATACCCAAAATTCTCCGTTAGCATCTTCTATAACATCTACTCTACCCCATCCTGAGCATCCTAGGGAATTAAAAGCTCGTAAAGCAAGCCTATTGAGCTTTTGTTGTTGTAAAGCAGTTAAGCTGTTATCAACAATATACTCGGTACTATCAGTATTATATTTTGCTTCATAATCATAAAATTCAGCTTTAGATTTAATTTGTAAGGTTGGTAAAACCGTATTATTTAAGATGCCTACAGTTAATTCACGACCTAGAATAAACTCTTCAATTAGAATATCTTGATTATACTGCCGTGCTTGTTTATAAGCAGTATGAAGCTCATCAAGATTATTTACTTTATTAACTCCAATACTAGAGCCTTCTTCGCAAGGTTTAACAAAAGCTGGGATATAGTGTTGGTATGCGGATAAATCATCAACTTGGGTTATTAATGTACCTTTAGGTGTTGTTACTCCAATTGATCGCCAAATTAATTTACTTTTATATTTATCAATTGATATAGCTAACGATTTAACATTGCTACCAGTATAAGGAATCTGTAAAAATTCTAATAAAGCTTGTAATTGGCCATCTTCGCCACCTTTACCATGGACAGCAATGAAAGCATGGCTAATAGATTTATCCTTTAAAGTATTTATTAAATTACTATCTTTAGTATCAATAAGAATACTAGGAATGTTTTGTTTAGTTAACGACTGATAAATTCTATTACCAGAAACTAAACTCACATCCCGTTCACTAGAGTCACCGCCATAAAGTACAGCTACTTTTTTAAATTTTGCGGATATTATATCTAAATTCTTCATATGCTAGTTAGTATACACTTACTAGTTACAATATCTTCAAGTAGCAAGTGTATAATACTCCTGAAAGTTACTTTGGATTTTATTTACTAATGAACCAATATCACCAGCTCCTTGCATTAAAATTATATGCTTGCCTGTTACTACTTTTTGTAGTAAGTTAAATAAGTGATTGTTATTTGCGACATATATTGGATCTAAAGCACTAAAGTTTCTTATACTTCTACATAGACATCTAGAATCAGCATTAGCAATTGGTTTTTCTCCAGCTGTATATACATCTAGTAAAAATAAAATATCAGCTTTAGATAGTTCAATAACAAAATCATCGTACAGCTCGTTAGTTCTAGTGTACCTATGTGGCTGATATACAACAATTAATTTACGATCAGGCCAACCATTTCTAACAGCTTTGATAGTAGCAGCTATTTCAGTTGGGTGATGACCATAGTCATCTACTAATATTATATCTTTGTCTTTAGACTTGAAATTTCCTTTTATTTGAAATCTTCTGCCAACACCACTAAACTTATTTAAACCAGAAATAATTTTTTGCTCTTGAATTCCAGCATCTGCGGCCGTAGCAAAAACAGCTAATGCATTCATAACATTATGTTGTCCTGGAATATTTATAGTAACTGCAAATTCTTTTTTACTCTCAGTCTCTAAAAAATTTTTTACTACTTTAAAACTAGTAGTATTTTCTTTATAGGTTATATCAATAGCTCTAAAATCAGCATCTATAGATTCACCATAGGTAATTACTCGCCTTTTTATTTGTGGTAATAATTCACGAACTACAGGACAATCTATACAAACAATGGCAATACCATAAAAGGGTAAATTATGTAAAAAATCAATAAAAGTTTTTTTTAATTTATTAAAATCACCTTGATATGTAATCATATGATCCATATCAATATTAGTTACTATGGATACCATTGGTTGTAGATGCAAGAAAGAAGTATCTGATTCATCTGCTTCTGCAATTAAATAACGACTTTTCCCCATATAACCATTATTTTTTGTCGAGTTTAACCTGCCGCCTATGATATAAGTTGGATCTAACCCAGCATAGCCGAAAACGGATGCTAACATACTTGTAGTGGTGGTTTTACCATGAGTTCCTGATACAGCTATACCGTGTCTAAAACGCATTAACTCTGATAACATTTGAGCTCTTGATACTATTGGTATTCGCTTTGAATGTGCTTGTAATATTTCAGGATTATCATTAGGAATAGCTGTTGATTTAACTACTACATCTGCACTATATACATGTGATTTATTATGCGAAATAAAAACTTTTACACCCAATGACTGCAATCGGTTTATTGTTGCTGAGTCGTTTAGGTCAGATCCTGATATGCTGTATCCTTGGTATAATAAGACTTCAGCTATTCCGCACATTCCCGAACCGCCGATACCAACAAAGTGAATGTTTTTTATTCTGCGCATTTCTGGAATATGATAATTATTATCAGTCTTATAATTTGATATCATGTTACATCCTTATTTTTTCTGTAAAGTTAAACAAGATTTTACTATTAAACTAGTTGTATTTCTATTAGCAAGCTTTTTAGCTGCTATAGCCATTTTTTCTAGTTTTTCTGGATGAGCACATAACTGATTAATAGTCTCTATTAATTTTGATGCATCAATCTGTTGCTGTTGAAATAATATAGCAGCACCATTGTGAACTAAGTATGCTCCATTTTTATATTGATGGTTATCTACAGCATGGGGATAAGGAATTAATATAGAAGGTCGTCCGGCAGCAATTAATTCAGAAATAGTAAGCGCTCCTGAGCGACATATTACTAAATCAGCCCATTGATAAGCTGTAGCTATATCGTTAATAAATTCCTCTACTTTAACCTGTAAGTTTCCATACTTGCTATAAGCAGTAATACATTTTTTTATATCATTACGGCCAGTTTGATGCCAAATATTAATTTTCGAATCATACAATGTTATTAATTCTACAGCTATATTATTTAAAAAACTTGCCCCTTGACTACCTCCTAAAATTAATATTCTACAAGGCTTGTGCATTTTCCAACCTGTTATTTTATAAATTTCATCTCTTACAGGATTACCATATGTATGAAGTTTATCAGCAAATTTAGGTGGAAACGTTCCTTTAAAACCTTCAAATATCTTAGTTGCAAATTTAGCCAATATTTTGTTAGTAAATCCGACAGTAGAATTTTGCTCATGAATTACTAAAGGTATGTTTAATAATCTAGATACTAACCCACCGGATCCGGTTACATAACCACCAAAGCCCATCACGTAAACGGGCTGGATTTTATAAAATAATTTAATTATTTTAAATATTGATGTAAATGCATTAGTTGCGGCAAATATTTTTTTAAAAATATTCTTATTACGTATACCTGTGGCTTTTATTAAGGTCATTGGTATTTTATGCTGGGAAATAATATTTTTTTCTATTCCGCCTTCTACTCCTAACCAATGAACTGAGTATCCATGGGCAATTAACTCTTTGGCTATTGCTAGTCCCGGAAAGATATGTCCCCCTGTACCTCCTGCCATAATTACAACAATAGGATTACCCATATTTAATTTACATTTCCTTTATTTTAATTTGCACACATTCTATTTAAATATATATTTTTTAGAGCTTGTTAATAAAAGCTAGCTAAAAACAAAACGCATCTTATGTACCAATTGCATATAATCTAAGCTTTATTATCTCTAAGATTAAGAATGTTTTTAAATATCTTAGCGAGTAAAAAAACAATAAAGCTACAAACCACAATAGAAGGACCTGCTGGAGTATCCATATACCAACAGAATACCAGTCCTGAAATAATACTCATAAAACCAAAAATAGCAGCGAAACATACCATTTGTAATGGGCTGGTAGCAAATATTTGTGAAGTTGCAGCTGGAATAATTAACATTGCAGTTACCAATAACACGCCAATGCTTTTTATATTACATGCTATAACTAATGCCGTAGTTAGTGTAATTAGTAAATCTATTTTTTTGGTATTAATACCATCTATTATAGCTAATTCTGGATGAATAATAGTGGATATTATAGATCTCCACAAGAAAAAAAACAAACTAGAAGTAACTAACAGACAGCTATATATTATTGCTATCTCTACCTCGGTGACTGTTATTATATTTCCAAATAAATATGATTTTACATCTATTCTACGACTAGCCATGCTTATTATAACAATTCCTATAGCCAAACTAGAATGAGATAATATGCCTAATATAGAATCCTGAGAATTAGATGTTTTTGATTGTAAATATAGTAATAAATAAGAAATTAATAATGAAAACACTATAATAGATATATTGGTATCTATGTTTAATAATATCCCTATAGCTGCACCTAATAACGAGGAGTGTGCTAAAGTGTCTCCAAAATATGACATCCTCCTCCAAATAATACAACAACCTAAGGGGGCAGAAACTAAAGAAATTCCAAATCCAGCTAGTATTGTAGATATAATTACAGAAAACAAATGTTGATCCTCAAAGCGATAAATAATTTACAGTAAAATGTGTATATTACTGTAATTCATGGTTTATACGTAACAGGATACCAAAATTAATACAGTTAATCACTAAATTGCTGCCTCCATAGCTTATTAATGGTAACGATAACCCTTTAGTAGGCAAAATCCCTATGTTGACACCTATATTAGTAACTACTTGAGAAACAAATAAAAAAGTGATGCCATAGGCAAGATAACTATGGAATAACAAACCTTGATTTTCAGCTCTTTTAGCAATGGTTAAGGTTCTTATGCTAATAGTTAAATATATTGCAATTAAAAGACAACAGCCTATTAATCCTAGTTCTTCAGCTATCACTGAAAAAATAAAGTCATTATGAGCTTCTGGCAAATAAAATAATTTTTGAATGCTATTACCTAAACCTAAACCAAACCACCCCCCCCTGCCAATAGCTATTAGTGATTGTGTTAATTGGTATCCAGAACCAAATGCATTTGCCCAAGGATCCATATACGAAGTAATTCTTACTAAACGATATGGTTCTACAATAACCAATGCTGCAATTCCGCTTAAAGCAAATAACAATAAAATAAAAAAATGATTTAATTTAGCTCTTGCCATAAAAATCATTCCCATAGTGGCACTAATGATAGTTATGGTTGCTCCAAAATCAGGTTCAGATAATAACAAAGAGGCAATAACCATCAGAACTATAAATGGTTTTATAAACCAAATCCAGCTAAGCCTAAGATTATTTAAGTGGCGTTCTAAATATCCTGCTATATACACTAATACCAATAATTTAGCTAATTCTGATGGTTGAAAACTAATAACCCCTAGCGATAACCAACGCATACTTCCATTTACTTCTCTACCAAATATTAATACAGTGCTAAGTAAAATTATAGATGCTAATATTGCTAGCCAATTAGATTGTTTGATTTTATCGATTGGCAAAAATAGCATACATATTAATGATAATAAACCCAAACAAGCAAACAGTAAATGGTGTATAAAAATATGTAAAGGATACTTTAATTTTTCATTAGCTATATCCATAGAAGATGAAGCTACCATTACTAGTCCTATTGCCAATAAAACTAAAAATAAGCTTAGTAAAGTTGAATCAATTTTTACTCCCTTGTATGATTCTTCTGCTTTATTAATATACATCTTTTACCCTGATATATTAATTGTCATAATAAACTATCTAATCTTAGTATTAAAGCATAACATTTTTTTAGATATTTAGTATAATAACACTGTAAAAATTAATTTGCTTGTTAAACTAGTTCAACAAACATAAAGTTTGTGTTATTTTTATTTATCAATATTATAATAACTCTGAGGTTAATATGAGAATAAGAAAATTAGTATTATTAGGAATAAGTTTTTTTTTTGTTATAAGCGTTTTCGCTAATCAAACAATAAATAATTATAATTTAGTTATTTATCAAGGTGACTGCTGTACGTATGCTGTAGTATACACTATAGGCTCTAATACTCAACCACAAATAATAGCATCTGCAACAGTTGATGCAATTTCAGAAGAAAGTGTGTTTGGAAACAGTGGCAATTTAAAGTTTACCGATGAAGCAGCATCATTAATTAACTGTTGCTTAACAAGATTAGCAATAAATTGTGTACTAGCCACAAAATCAGATAAACCAATTAATCTTGACTCGATAGTTATGGGTATAGCAGGATACGATACTTTTAAAGATGCTTTATATGATAATAAAACTACTATGTTAAATTATTTAGCAGATCTCCTATATGTCTCTTTAAAAAATAGTCGATTTATTTACAATCATGAAGCTATTGACATGGTAAGTGATATAGCTTTAATCAACGCTGTATCTTGCCAATTAATAAAAAATGATATCATAAAGTATAAAATAACAAGTAACAATAAATCATACGGTAGAGTGTGGACATTTTGGTTGAGTAACATAGTTGTAGCAATGAGAGCCAAAAAAAATCTGTTAACTACAGATGTAAAAAAGTATTTGACTAATAAAGAAGGTGGTTATTATTACTTAGGGAAAAATACCGCAGAATTTTTTACAAACATTGAAGATAAAAACAATGTAGGCAGTAACAAGGTGCAGCAATTAATTAACAAGTCGGCACTAAGTCAACAATTACTAGATAAAAGAGGTTACTCTTTAAGCTACTTGCTTCAAGAAGATCCACAAAGATATACTAATAATATACGCGGATTAGCAGTAGCAGAATATGTACTAGACAATATTAAAGTTGCAACCTTAAAACAAAACAATACAGAAACTCTAGTAACAAAGAATAAACTGACAGCTAATTTACAAACTACAACACAACCAAAAACATTACAACAACCTCCAATTAATAATAGTCTAGATAACTCAATAACAACAGTTCAACAATATTCTTTAGATTTAATTGCTGCAAGTATAAATGTAATTAAAAAGTTAATATCAACGCAAGAACAACCTAATATTAATGAAAATGATATAATACTCATTAGTGGCGAAATATTGAGAAGTAAGTTTATCAAAGAAAATTATATTAAAAGTCTTAATGATAGCATATCTGATGCGAGAATTAGAGATAGAATACAATTAATAAATCAAGAAAATTTTGTTTTTGGTTTAGCATTAGCTGCTGAATGTGTTAAAGAATATTTTTTTTATGAAAGTGATAATAGCACGGAGATGCTAGATGCATACTCTTCTGAAAGTATTGGAGAAACAGAAAGTTTATCTCCGTGTAGTGACCTGTCTTATAGTGATTCAGATGTTTTTCTTAGTGATACTGATAATACTAGCAGTGAAATATCTGAAATACCTGCTGAAGAAAATAAATAACAATTAATTATTTAGACACTTAATAATAGCACACACCTTCTAGCTGAAGGTGTATATGAACACTACCTTCTTGGCATTTCTAAATTTGGGTTTGAAAAGATTTAAACTCATATGGCTCATTTAGATTATCTAGATCTTCGTTAGAATGATCGGAATCTATTTCGTACGTGCTATTTAATTTTAAAGTGTTTTTTTGTCTTTGAAGTTTTTGTTTTTGTTTTTGTTTTTGTTTGCTGTGATATTTATAAATTATAATAACTATAGCTGTAATTACAATAAATCCAGCAATTGATGAAACCACATAAATTATATAGTTGTTTGTTTTATGAGTTGTTTTCAAAATACTATTATTTATACCTTCTAAAGTTGTAGTAGTTGGTGATTTTAGACTAGTTTTATAAGAAGATGCATAATAGCTCATTATTTTTTGTTGAGTTGCTATTGTAGACAGTTTATTGACTGTTGTCAGCGACGTTTTTTTATCTTTTGCAATAGAAAAACTAATAATTTTAGTAGGTTTAGTTGATATTACACGACTAATTATAGTTGCTGTTGGTTGCGAATATTCTGTTGAAGGAATATCAAAGCTAGAGCTAGGATTAATACTAGATGTTAGGTTAACACTTAGTATAGTTATTGTTGGTTGCGGATGTTCTGTTGACGAAATGTCAGAACTAGAATTGGCTTGAATACTAGCGGTTAAGTTAGC
>CAKMZJ010000082.1:0-4820 GCA_929200395.1 Candidatus Gorgonimonas eunicellae
ATTTATAGTGCTTTCTTTATTGCTAAAACAAGCCGCTAATAATAAAGGAGTTCTGCCATAAATATCTTGATGTTCTAAGTTTGCTCCTCGATTAACTAGCAACTGAATGGTTTCATCATGGCCTGCTTGAGCAGCACTGCAAAGTGGTGTGTATCCAAAGTTGCCTTTTTTATGTATATCAGCACCAAATTCAAGCAGTAATTCTACACCTTTATAATGTCCATGAAAAGCAGCATAGTGAATAGCTGTGTTGTTATTTTTAGCTTGATGATTTATGTTAGCTCCAAGTTTGAGTAATTTATTTATAGTGCTTTCTTTATTGCTAAAACAAGCCGCTAATAATAAAGGAGTTCTGTCATAAATATCTTGATGTTCTAAGTTAGCTCCTCTATCAACCAGCAACTGAATGGTTTTATCATGACCTTTTTGAGCAGCACTGCAAAGTGGTGTGTATCCAAGCTCGCTTTTTTTATGTGTATCAGCCCCAGATTCAATCAATAACTCTACAATTTTATAGTGTCCATAAAAAGCAGCAAGATGAATAGCCGTGTTATTTTTTTTAGATTGATGATTTATGTTAGCTCCAAGATCAAGTAATTTATTTACAGCACTTTCTTTATTACTAAAACAAGCCGCTAATAATAAAGGAGTTCTTCCGTAAATATCTTGATGTTCTAAGTTTGCTCCTCGATTAACCAGCAACTGAATGGTTTCATCATGACCTTTTTGAGCGGCATGACAAAGTGGAGTGTATCCCATGTAGCCTTTTTTATGTATATCAGCCCCAGATTCAAGCAATAATTCTACAATTTTATAGTGTCCATAAAAAGCAGCTAGGTGAAGGGGGGTGTTTGTATCTTTATTTAGACTATAAATATCTACGCCATTATCAAGAAGGATTTTTACTATTTCGTAATTTCCACCTTTAACAGCAGATATAATTAAAGGCTCATTATCTAAATTACAAATATCTTTAATTATTGTTTTATGTTTTTCAACTTCAGTTAAAAATACAGCTAAATCTCCTTCCAAGCATGATGTTATAATTTCACAATAATTAGAGTCTTCTGTTTGCTGATCTTTTGCTAAAACATTTTGGTCACTAGAATCTTTAATGCTGCTAGATTCCGCACCTATGCTAGTTGAAATAAAAAGAAAAAATAAAATCAAGGATAGAATATATTGCATATTATTACTTATTTGTTGTTATATTTATAATAGATATTAGTTTTAATAGTACTATTTAAAGATACTATTAAACTTTTATTTTTAAATAGCTAATCTTTATATTGGTTTAAAAAATAAAATTCACATAACAGTATTTTTATATTGACTAAAGTTAAATTTAAGTTTTTTTATTAGTTTATAAATTTTTGTATTTTTAATGCTTTGAGGTTGTTTTTTTTCTATATTTTTTGCTTGTTGTTGGAGCATATTAATATGTTTACGCATATCATTCGATAACTTCCATTTTTGAAATATAGACATATTATTAGGATTAGCTCCGAGGTTATATAATTTAGTTACAGAGCTTTTTTTCTTGCTAAAATAGGCGGCTAAGTATAGGGGAGTGCATCCCTGACTATCTTTATACTCTAAATTAGACCCACTATTAAATAGCAACTGAATAATTTCATCATGGCCTTTTTGGGCCGCACAGGAAAGAGGGATGTCTCTAAAATAACCTTTTTTGGATATATCAGCCCCAGATTCAAGCAATAATTTTACAATTTTATAGTTTCCATTAAAAGCAGCTAGGTGAAGTGGGGTGTTTTTATTTTTAGTTTGATGATTTATATTCGCTCCAAGTTCGAGTAATTTATTTACAGTGCTTGCTTTATTGCTAAAACCAGAAGCTAATAATAAAGGAGTTCTGCCATAAATATCTTGATGCTCTAAGTTGGATCCTCTATCAATTAGCAACTGAATAATTTCATCATGGCCGTCTTGAGCAGCACTGCAAAGTGGTGTGTATCCAAGATGGCCTTTTTTATGTATATCAGCCCCATAATAATCAAGCAATAATTTTACAATTTGATAACTCCCACATAAAGCAGCTAAGTGAAGTGCTGTATTTTTATTTTTATTTTGATGATTTATGTTAGCTCCAAGTTCGAGTAATTTATTTGCAGTGCTTTCTTTATTGCTAAAACGAGCAGCTAATAATAAAGGAGTTCTGCCGTTAATATCTTGATGTTCTAAGTTAGCTTTTCTATCAAACAGTAACTGAATTATTTCATCATAGCCTTCTTGAGCAGCATTGCAAATAGGAGTGTATCCAAGATCACCTTGTTTATGTATATCAGCCCCAGATTCAATCAATAACTCTACAATTTTATAGTGTCCATAAAAAGCAGCTATGTGAAGGGGAGTGTTGTTATTCTTATTTTTGCTATGTATATCGGCACCATGATCAAGAAAAGATTTTACTATTTCGTAATTTCCACCCTTAACAGCAGATATAATTAAAGGTTCATTATCTAAATTACAAATATCTTTAATTATTGCTTTATTTTTTTCAAATTCAGTTAAAAATGAAGATAAATCTCCTTCCAAGCATGATGTTATAATTTCACAATAATTAGAGTCTTCTGTTTGCTGATCTTTTGCTAAAACATTTTGGTCACTAGAATCTTTAATGCTGCTAGATTCCGCACCTATGCTAGTTGAAATAAAAAGAAAAAATAAAATCAAGGATAGAATATATTGCATATTATTACTTATTTGTTGTTATATTTATAATAGATATTAGTTTTAATAGTACTATTTAAAGATACTATTAAACTTTTATTTTTAAATAGCTAATCTTTATATTGGTTTAAAAAATAAAATTCACATAACAGTATTTTTATATTGACTAAAGTTAAATTTAAGTTTTTTTATTAGTTTATAAATTTTTGTATTTTTAATGCTTTGAGGTTGTTTTTTTTCTATATTTTTTGCTTGTTGTTGGAGCATATTAATATGTTTACGCATATCTTTTGATATAAAAAATTTATTGAATATATCTATACTTCTAGGGTCAGCTCCATATTCAAGCAATAATTCTATAAGTTTATTATTTCTATTAATAACAGCATAGTGAAGAGCTGTTTTTTTATTTTTATCTATATGATTTATTCTAGATCCAAGATTAAGTAATTTATTTACAGTACTTTCTTACAATCTTGATGTGATAAGTTGGCTCCTCTATCAATCAGCAATTGAATAATTTCATCATGCCCTTTTTGGCTAGCATAACAAAGTGGTGTATATCCCATGCTACTTTTTTTATGTATATTAGCCCCAAATTCAAGCAATAATTCTACAATTTGATAGTTCCCTTTAATAGCAGCTAAGTGTAGAGCTGTTTCTTTATTTTTATCTTGATGATTTATGTTAGCGCCAAGCTCAAGTAATTTATTTACAGTACTTTCTTTATTACTAAAACGAGCAGCTAATAATAAAGGAGTTCTGTTATTGCAATCTTGATGTTTTAAGTTAGCACCTCTATTAATCAGCAACTGAATAATATCATTATGGCCTTTTTGGCTAGCGTAGCAAAGTGGAGTATATCCCATGTCAGTTTTTTTATTTATACCTGCCCCGTATTCAAGCAATAATTCTACAATTTTATAATTCCCATGGAAAGCAGCAAAGTGTAGAGCTGTTTTTTTATTTTTTGATTGATGAGTTATGTTAGCTCCAAATTCAATTAATTTATTTACAGTGCTTTCTTTATTGCTAAAAGCGGTAGCTAATAATAAAGGAGTTCTGTTATAATCATCTTGATATTCTAAGTTAGCTCCTCTATCAATTAGTAATTGAATAATTTCATTATTCCCGGCTTCGCTAGCGTAGCAAAGTGGAGTGTAACCAAGTTGTCCTTTTTTATTTATATCTACTCCATACTCAAGTAACAATTCTACAATTTTATAATGTTTACATAAAGCAGCTAGGTGAAGTGCTGTATCTTTATTTCTAGATTGATGATTTATATTAGCTCCAAGTTCAAGTAATTTATTTACAGTGCTTTCTTTCTTGCTAAAACCAGCAGCTAATAATAAAGGAGTTCTGCCATAAATATCTTGGTGTTCTAAGTTAGCTCCTCTATCAATTAGCAACTGAATAATTTCATCATAGCCTTCTTGAGCGGCATCGCAAAGAGGAGTGTATCCAACGTAGCCTTTTTTATGTATATCAGCCCCATATTTAAGCAATAATTCTACAATTTTATAGTATCCATTTAAAGCAGCTAGGTGAAGTGCTGTGTTTTTCTTTTTACTTTGATGATTTATATTAGCTCCAAGATAAAGTAATTTATTTACAGTGCTTTCTTTCTTGCTAAAACGGGTAGCTAATAATAAAGGAGTTCTGCCAAAAATATCTTGATGTTCTAAGTTTGCTCCTCTATCAATTAGCAACTGAATGGTTTCATCATGACCTTTTTGAGCAGCATGACAAAGTGGAGTGTATCCAATGTAGCCTTTTTTATTTATATCTGCCCCATACTCAAGCAATACTTTTACAATTTTATAATATCCATATAAAGCAGCTAGGTGAAGGGGAGTGTTGTTATTCTTATTTTTGCTGTGTATATCGGCACCATCATCAAGAATAGCTTTTACTATTTCGTGATCTCCGCTTTTAATGGCACATATAATTAAAGGTTCATTATCTAAATTACAAATATCTTTAATATTGCTAGATTCCATACCTATACTAGTTGAAATAAAAGAAAAAAATAAAATTAAGGATAAAATATATTGCATATTATTACTTATTGTTATTGTTATTGTTATTGTTATTGTTATTGTTATTGTTATTGTTATTGTTATTGT
>CAKMZJ010000082.1:4920-11213 GCA_929200395.1 Candidatus Gorgonimonas eunicellae
TATAAAAGGTATTAGCTTTAATAAAATCATTTGAAACTAATCGAAACAAGAGTTTAAATTACAAGTTTATAGTCTATTAATTATTAAACTCTTACCCTTAAATAACAATGCTTATATTAGTCTAAAGAATAAATTGTATATTGATTAAAGTTACATTTAAGTTTTTTATTAGCTCATAAATATTTATATTTTGAATTATTCTTGATTCTTTTTAACTGAAAAACTTCATCATTACCTTTTTTAGTAGTTATATAAAGATGAGTATTTTTAATATTTTTAGATTGCTTTTTTTCTATATTTTTTATTTGTGGGGTAATATTAAGCTGTTTACGCATACTATTTGGCATACTAAATTTTTGAAATATAGATATATTAGTAGGATCAGCTCCAGATTTAAGCAATAATTCTACAAGTTTATTATTTTTATTAATAACAGCATAGTGAAGAGCTGTTTTTTTATTTTTATCTATATGATTTATACTAGCTCCAAGTTTAAGTAATTTATTTATAGCACTTTCTTTCTTGCTAAATTTCACAGCTAATAATAAAGGAGTTCTACCTAAACTATCTTGATCTTCTAAATTAGCTCCTTTATCAAATAGCAACTGAATAATTTCATCCTGACCTTCTTGAGCAGCATCACAAATTGGAGTGCATCCAAAGTTGCCTTTTTTATGTATATCAGCTCCAGATTCAAGCAATAATTCTACAAGTTTATTATTTTTATTAATAACAGCATAGTGAAGAGCTGTTTTTTTATTTTTATCTATATGATTTATACTAGCTCCAAGTTTAAGTAATTTATTTATAGCACTTTCTTTCTTGCTAAATTTCACAGCTAATAATAAAGGAGTTCTACCTAAACTATCTTGATCTTCTAAATTAGCTCCTTTATCAAATAGCAACTGAATAATTTCATCCTGACCTTCTTGAGCAACATCACAAATTGGAGTGCATCCAAAGTTGCCTTTTTTATGTACATCATCTCCAGATTCAAGTAATAATTTTACAATTTCATAACAACCATTAAAAGCACCCCAGTGAATAGCTGTATTTTTATCTTTATCTTGATGATTTATGTTAGCCCCAGACTCAAGTAATTTATTTACAATACTTTTTTTCTTGCTAAAACCTGATGCTAATAATAAAGAAGTTCTACCATGACTATCTTGATGCTCTAAGTTAGCTCCTCTCTCAATCAGTAATTGAATAACTTCATCATGCCCTTCTTGAGCTGCATATAGTAGAGGTGTACATTTAACTTTATTTTGGCAGTCTATATCAGCTCCATGATCAAGTAAAATTTTTACCATTTGATAATCTCCATTAAAAGCAGCTAAGTGTAGTCTTGTGTTGTTCTCTTTATTTGGACCATAGATATCTACACTATTATTAATAAGTTTTTTTTCTATTTTACTTTCATTGAAGCTTTCTGTTTGTTCATCTTTTATTAAAGTATTATTCTCGCTAGAATCTTTAATATTGCTAGATTCAGCTCCTACGCTAATTGAAATAAAAGAAAAAAAGAAAATTAAGGATAAAATATATTTCATATTATTACTTATTTGTTGTTATTTTATAATAGATATTATTTTCAGTAAATAAATTTAATCTAATAGTTATTTTAAAAGCAATATTAGATTAAATTTATTTATTATTAAACTTTTTCGCTTAAATAGCAATGTTTATACTAGCTAAAAAATATTTTAATTTGTCTTTCATATTCGTCAAAAGCAATTATAGCTAAACCTGTAGAATTAATTTCAATATTATATCCATTAAAATCTTTATCCTAGAAATAATCATTGCTATATTTTTTACTAAATGAGATCTACTACAAAAACAACATAAAACTTTTATTATTAATAATTAAATTGGAGACTTGCTCTTCTAAATATATCATATTCAGAATAAGCCATGGATTTTAAAATATACTTTACTACAAGATCTTGACCTTTAGGGGAAGGATGCAAACCATCCATACAGATTAAATCATCAACTAATAATGGAGTTTTGATATTAAGGAATTCTTCATATTTCTCTATATGATCAAAAAAATTGTTGGTGATATCAATTAATAAAACCTTACCATTATCTTTTTTATTTCTTGCTGCAGCCCACTCATCTATTCTAGCATTAACAGCATCAATTAACCCTTGAGCTGGCTCTAAATCCCTTGAAAAAAAACGTATTGCTCTATAAGGTACATACCCCACAACAAAATTGATATTTTTATTTTCTGGTTTATCTAAATAATTTAATACCTGATTAAGTTGTTTTAGTTGTTTGCTATAATATTCATCATCTGTTTGTTTTATATCACTATTATTTAAATAATTGTTATATACTGACCAAAATAGCATATCTATACCAATGATGATATTTGCATTATTTCTCTCTGCATGAAAAAGTTGCATCTTTAAAGATTCTAATGGATAATACATGGCATTAAGAAATACGCTAATAAAAAATATATTGCCTATATATTTAGCAGGTTGAGTACAGCTAAGATAAGACTCAGTAAAAGAATCAAGTACGGTTAGTTTATCTTTGCTTTTTGGTTCATTTGGTTTTATTTTTTTTTGTTGACTTGAAATTATTTTTGCTAAGGGTCTATGAGGATATAAATATGTTATAAATGATGTTATATGCGTCTTTTTTTTGATTTGATCAATGATATTATCATTTTTTATATTTTTTACGTCAGTATAAGAATAATCTGTTATTCCGCCTGTTAAGCTTGCACCTACTGTAGCTATAGTAATATTTTTGCCATAGGAGTTGTTTATAATAAAATAATTACAAAGAAATATTAGCAAAATATTTTTTATGACTATTTTGTAATTCTTAATAGATAATTCCATTTATATATTCCATTAATTTTTAATAATGATTTTAGAAAGTATTTGTTATTTAATAATACTAACTATAATTTTGTAGCTACCCTTAAGATACTAATAAAATTTATCTAGAGACAAACTAACTATTTAATTTATATTAAGCCTATATTTTAACATAAAAATAACAGCTACAAAAGACTATTTTGAGGGGGTGGTAGCATAAATGATGCATAGTTTATAGCATACAATAATATATTTTAAAGCTTTTTCTATATTTTTTGTACTATTGACATGTTAATTATAATTGATTATTCTTTCCAATCAAGGTGTATACACTATTAAATTGAGTCGTAATTTACTATTAAAATAATATACGCAACCTTAATTTTATTCAGAAATAACTATAATGTCTTAATGTTACAATTATGCACACTATAAAAATCTTTATCGCAACCTAGTAAATTGAAGCAAAAATTATAATCCATTACTAAAATAACAACGGAGAATCATTTTGTTTAATTATAAACCTATTATAAAAATAAATTTATTTCTATTAAAAATACTTTTGTGTAGTTACTGTTTTAACTGCTTTGCAGGTAAGTCTAAGTTAACTGAGTTAGAATTAGCTCAACAGCAAAATTATATCTTTAATTCGCTCAATTCATTTTTTGAAACTCAACCAAGCATCAAGAAAACAACAGTAAATCATATCTTTTCACCTTACAGTTTAGAGAGCTGTCTTGCCACTTATAGCAAAACTCAACTTACTAATTCAGAAGAAAAAAATGATCTTGATAACCGGTTAATAAAATTAGGAATAAATCCCGATATGCCTTTATCTTCGGGAAAAGAAGATAAATTACAACTGTTAACCGCTATATTAACTAGAGATGAAGTAAATGCAACTGCTTCGAGAGGATTAAAAAATATTTTTATAGGTGAACATATACTAGCACAAGATGATAATGCTGTAATTATAAATTACAGACAAGTCTTTAAAGAAAAAATACAAAAGGCTCTCGCAGAGAAATTTACCGGCAATCTTAACTTAGATTATCAAGAATTTTGGTCTCCAGCTCCATTAAATACCGATGCTTATTTAAAAGTATTATCTGCAATCAAATTTCAGGATTATTGGAAAGGCAAACCTTTTGAGAGCGTAGGCTTGGATACTTTTTATACAAAAGATAACAAAGAAATACAAACAGATTTTATAGAAAAAGATGTCCTAACCTCCCTTGCAATAGATAAAACCAGTAACTGGCAAGCTGTACGGATATTTTATCAACATAATTATGCTATAGATATCATTTTGCCATTTAAAAATGAACAAACTACTAATGAAAATAAGAAACAGATAATATACTCTCTTATTAGCCAATTAAACCAAAATAAACCTAAAGATATAAAAAATATTAACATCAACATGCCTAAGTTTGAATGTAAGCAAAAAAACTGTTTAGACAACTATACACGTCAGACATTAGCAGGTTTTCGACCAAATTACAGAGGTTTTTTAAGAAATTATAATCATATTAATTTGGTAAGTATCTTCCAAGACTGTTATATCAAAATAGATGAAACAGGTACTACAGCAGAGGCTATGACTCGTATGGATATTGCTGACGGCCAAAGTAGGCCTTTAAAACCTTTTAAAGTTGATAGAGGCTACTTTTTTGTTCTGAGTGAATACCAACATGTTGACGATAGAAATAGCCCTTTTAAAATAAAAAATATAATAATGATAGGAGAGGTTGGTAATCCATCTGAACAATTAATAGTACCTAAATAGGTTAAAAATACAGCACCGTATTTTACCTATTAAATCTTAGTTGTTTGGTATGACTTAGCAAAAACACTAAAATTCCAAGAAAATATATACCTTTAAGTAGAAAGTATATTTCCTTTGGGATACTATATCTACAGTTTCCATTTAAACTATTAGGTTGTTTATTTAATTCTTTCATCTATAATTTTTATAGCATCTGTAAAAAATTTTATACAATCTTTTTTTGCTACGATATCCGTAATACCATCTAATGCCATTTTATTTTTACAATCTTTACTCTGGACAAAATTTAAAAAAGTTTGCATTGAGTCACGAAAGTACTTACAGTTTTTAGTATCTAGAATATTATATATTGCTTTAGACTCTCCGTTATTAGTAGTATCTCTAGTTATATTTAGGGAACATTTTATTAAACGCGTAAACAAAGTAGCATCTTTAGAAAATTTAGTAACGTCTGCTATACTTGTAAAACCATACTCTCTACCAGCTATTTTTGTATCATCATCTTGATAACGTGGAAAAATATATGGAATCCACTGAGCTAATACTCTCTCTTGCTTTTCAATATCCTTGCTAGCTTTATTATATGATGGAAGTCCTGACATAATACCCTCCTGTGCTTCTTTTATTGAATTGACTACAGGAGACTGATGCTGATTTGTGCTTTGTGTAGCTTGTACGCTACTTGTTTTGGTTGAAGTATTCCCAATTCCGAACAAAGATAAAAACATACTAAATAAAGATTTTTTTTCAACTTTTACTGGTTCAACCTTAACTTCTGATGGCCAGGGTCTTTTACTATCATACTCATCCTTATTAAACCCACGTTTATTCATTTTTTCTTCAAAGGCATCCATTCCAACTTTTTCTTTATCCTTTTGAGCCTCTACATAAACATATTTAGTTTTCTGATGAGCACTTGGGTGGGAATCAGGCATTATCGGTGGTGTTACTCCTTGCTGTTGTCTATCAGCAACAGTTTCACCTTTGCTATCAGTATTATCTGAGGTGTCTATAGGAGGTAAATTTAGACCTAAACTTTCCTCGCTATTATTTTGTGTATCTGAAGGTTGTGCTGCTTTTTTAGGTTTTTCCCTAATCTCTTGTATAATTTCTATGCTTTTTGACTCTTGTAGTGGAGCAGTTTCTACCTTTTTTTTGTTTGAATTGCTTTTATACGATGGGAAAGCCTTCCCTGTGTCAGGAGAACAATACTTGGAAGAACCAGTTTTTGATATATCTCTAGTTTTTGAGTCCTGATAGAAAAAATTTTTAATATCATGAAATTTATTAGCTAAATAGCTACCGACATCCTGCAATATCCTAATAAAACGAGACTTATGTCTCGCTGAGCTATCACTAACATCTTGTACAGGCGAGCTTTGAGAGTCGCTAGGTTGAGGTGATTTATTTACTGAAGTTCCTACTCTACTACCACTATCTAAAGGCATCCTTACCACTCCTATAGCAATAACCAAGGAATTTACACGAGTTTTTGTTAAACCACTACATAGTTATTAACAAAATACGCAATCTAACTTAGTTCACTTCCACTAATTTACCCTCATATCACTAATTGTAGTATAATAATAACAGCTTTCAAGTTACCTGATAAAATAAAAAACTCCATTTTATAAACTTGAATAATAGTTTTTATATTATTA
>CAKMZJ010000083.1 GCA_929200395.1 Candidatus Gorgonimonas eunicellae
TTTTGGTTTCATGTAAGTATTATACTGTTTTGCACTGTAAAAACAAGACTTTGTGTCTATCCATCTCCCACTAAGCCTACGGCTATGGAAGGAGAATTCCGCCACGTTCGTTAAAATGCACTATCATCTTGTGAGTCTTCTTTATTTTTATAATATGAGAAAACTAAACAACTACCTATAGCAGTAAAAGTAGAAGCTATTACTCCAGATATTACTTTGGAATGTAAAATAGCACTGTAACAATCTAAGGATTTGACGGAAAGTGTTGTATTGCTAGTCCGATAGGTTGATAATGTCGATTCTGGTGTGCTAATGCAACTTAAAGCAGTAGCACCAATAGGTATTAAAACAAGCAAAAAAGTTTTAAATAATTGTTGTGAACTAATAGATCGATTTTTATCTGCAAAATAAGCTAAACAATTTTTTTTATTATCTTTAGAAGGGTTTATTTTCGATATGTTACTTTCAATATTGGATAAAGTATCAACTTTCATTTCAATGTCATCCTATTTTATTTATTATCTAAAATTACATATTTAAAAAATATACGGACATCTCTCATGTATCTTTGTATTATGAAGGCAATATAATTTAAATTTTTATATGTAATCATATTATATTATTAAGGTATTCTTAGTATTCCTACTATCGTATCAGATACAAATTAAAAATCTATTTTTTTTACTTTATTGTTCAAACATTTAATTACCTCTTGATTAGTTTTTTAATTATATTTCTTTATAAAAGTATTGCTTTATTACTCCTGAAAAAAATAAGCCACTATCTTTATTTTGGTCAATCAAAATTTACAGCTACCCTATGAAAATTATCTATATTAATAGCTGTTAACTGTTTACCCCAAACACAACCAGTATCTAATGCATGAATGTTAGTTACGTTAGTTTTACCTTTTAAAGTAGACCAATGACCAAATATAATGGTTCCTTTTTGTAAACTTTGTGGAAATGAAAACCATGGTAAAAAACCTGACTTAGCTAAATCAGGTTTTATTGTATTAAAACATAAATCACCTTTATTATCACATAGTCTCATTCTTGTTAAATAAGCAGCAGTCCATTTTATACGTTCTGAATCATCTGTATTAACAGCTGATAAATTCGTAGGGGGAGCTTCATATAATACTTTTAATTGTTTAATATAATTATCATCCTGCAAAATATTTTCTAAAAATTTTGCTTCTAATAAAGTTTTTTTTATGCTCCAATGCGGGGGAATACCAGCATGCACTAAAGATAAATTACGTTTAGCATTGTGTATAAATAATGGTTGATATCTTAACCAATTAATTAATTCATCTGCATCATCAGCGTCGATGATTTCATCTAGGGTATCGCCAGATTGCATAGTACGCAAACCAGAATATACTCCAATTAAATGCAAATCATGATTCCCTAATACCGTTTTAGCACTAGAACCTAACTGCTTGAAAAGACGCAATACAGCAAGAGAAGATTTACCGCGATTGACTAAATCCCCTAAAGCCCAAATGCAATCTTTGCTTGGATCAAATGCTAGTTTATCTAATAATCGACATAATTGATCATAACAACCCTGAATATCTCCTATTGCATATATTGCCATTATTTCCTCAAAAATCTGTTATTTAACTTAAAAAATATTATATACACCTTCTACTTTAAGGTGTATATACTCTTTGTATTAAAATTTTAATAGTCGAATGTAACCTTTCGATAGCCTAAATATTTCTTTTAGCAACAATACCAACAGTTTTATTCTAACAAACAAACCTATAGATAAAGCCATTTAAAATAGTTAATATACACTCTTTTATTTGTTTTGAGTTTATATTTATGATACCATAAAAAACGATATATTTTTATATACACTATTATAGTGCGAGTGTAACAGTTGCTTATTAACAGCATTTTACTATTTTTTATGTATACAAAAAAATTTATTAAGTTATTGGTTTTAATGTTTGCTCATATCAATAAAGCAACCGTTGTAATTTGTTATCAATCACTTTACTGTGAAGTGATTTCTGGATGATTCATGATAAAGAATCCTACTTTTCGCATTATTTTCAAATGTGGAACTGAAATTATAGAAATTTATGCTAATCAAGTTTTTCAAAGCGAGCTTTGGGGATTTTTAGAGGTGGAGAGTTTTCTTGTTGAAACTAGCGATGATAGCCTTAATGATAAAGTTAAAAAAGATTTTACGGGTATCAAACGAAGTTATATTCCTATAACATCTATAGTACGAATTGATGAACTTGAACAGCAAAAATCGAGTAAAACGCCAATAAAATCTGGCAGCAATATAAAGCCTTTTCCTAAAATAACTAGGTAATAATATTAAAGTTTCGATATTTATTTATGCCTAAATAGGGTATAACGCAAACTAAATGCTGATTTAAAATCAATAGCGAGCGATAAAAAAGCTAACTTCTTAGTTATTACGTGCTTTATAGTTTAATCTATGTACTTATTTTATAGATTAAATATATTATACAAAAAATATAAATTTGCATATGCGGGAGTATGTTTTGCAGGAAAAATTAAATAATACAGCGGACGATATTAGCTCTAAAAAATTATCATTTTCTTTTGCTAAAAAATATGGCGCTATTCTAATAGACAATAACAAAGATTCTATCATATACTTTCATTCTTTTCCTGGTTTGGGAGTTATTGCAGAAATAGAGCGTTTTGCTGGTAAAAGTCTAACATTAAAAAAATTACCGCAACAAGAATTAAAAATAAAATTAGAAGATTTTTACCAAAACAATAGCTCTGATGCATTAATACATGCAGCAGGAATGAGTGATGAATTTAGTGCGTCTACTTTAGCAGATGCAGTTCCAGCAACAGAAGATCTTTTAGAAAAAAATGATGATGCTCCCGTTATAAAACTAATTAATGCTTTATTAACTGAAGCGATAAAACAGAGTGCCTCTGATATCCATATAGAATCTTATGAAGCTAGCCTCGTAGTAAGGATTCGTGTAGACGGTGTTTTGAAAGAAATTTTGACATTACAAAGATCTATAGCTTCTTTATTAGTATCTAGAATCAAAGTAATGGCAAAACTAGATATAGCAGAAAAACGGATTCCACAAGATGGCAGAATATCTATTAAAGTAGCGGGAAGAGAGGTAGATGTCAGGGTTTCTACTTTACCATCTAGTAATGGCGAAAGAGTAGTATTAAGGCTTTTAGATAAAACTGCTGGCAAGTTAGATTTAAACCACCTAGGAATGACAAAACCAATAAAACAAAAAATAGAAGATCTCCTAACAAAAAGTTATGGTATTATTTTAGTAACAGGACCAACCGGATCCGGAAAAACTACTACATTATACGCAAGTTTAGAACAGCTAAATTCAGAATCAAGAAACATTCTTACCATAGAAGATCCAATCGAATATAATCTTGAGGGTATAGGTCAAACACAGGTAAACTCTAAAGTGGATATGACTTTTGCAAGAGGTTTACGAGCTATATTACGACAAGATCCAGACGTAGTTATGGTAGGGGAAATTAGAGACTCAGAAACTGCAGAAATAGCCGTTCAGGCTAGTTTGACTGGCCATTTAGTTTTATCAACATTGCATACCAATACTGCAATAGGAGCAATAACAAGATTGCGAGATATGGGCATAGAAACATTTCTGCTTGCATCTAGTTTACTTGGGGTAGTATCACAACGATTAATTAGATTATTATGTCCCTTGTGTAAAAAAGCATACACCCCAGACCAAATAGAAAAAAATCAACTTGGCATCCCCTTAGATGATAACAGCACTAAGTTATATCATGCGGTAGGTTGCCAGGAATGTAACTTTAGTGGATATCGCAATAGAACAGGAATTTACGAAGTACTAAAAATAGATGATAAAATACGAAGAATGATTCATGAAGATGCCAGCGAGCAAAAAATTGCAGATTATGCCCATGCGTCTGATGATATACAGTCTGATGGCTATCAAAAAGTACTAAATGGCGACACCACTCTAGAGGAAGTCCTTCGAGTCACCCACAAAGAGTAAATCTTTAATTTTTTAACCTTTTATAGAAACAAATATGTTTCTTTGTGGTTTTTTATTATAATAGTAGGCAAAAAAAATGGCATCATTTGAGTATATCGCCTTAGATTCTAAAGGAAACAAGAAATTAGGAAATATAGAAGCCGATAGCGCAAAACAAACTAGACAAATTCTCAAAGAAATGGGTCTGATGCCTGTAAAAGTTTCCCCCTTTACAGGAAAAAATAGTAGTAAGCATAAAGGTTATTCATTATTTAAACCTAGACTATCAACTTTAGAATTAGCAACTATAACTAGACAACTTGCAACATTAGTTAATTCTGCAATGCCTATTGAAGAGTCTTTATTAGCTATTGCTGAACAACAGCAAAAACGTAAAATAAAAAATGTTTTATTAGCTATTAGATCTAAAATTTTAGAAGGCTTTAATTTGCATTCAAGCTTAGAAGAATTTCCTGAAATATTTCCTGATATGTACCGTGCTACCGTAGCTGCAGGCGAACACTCTGGATATTTAGACAAGGTATTATTAAAGCTAGCAGAGCACACTGAAACCAGAATGAAAAATGCTCAAAAAGTTCAGCAAGCAATGATCTACCCTGTTATCTTAACAGTAGTTTCTTTATGCATATTAGGTTTTCTGTTAGGATCTGTGGTACCAGATATAATATCAGTATTTAGTAGCTCAGGACAGTCATTACCAACTATAACCAAATTGATTGTTAGCATTAGCGATGGAATACAAAAATATTGGCATTTTATTATTTTATTCATATTGGGCTCTATTTTTTTAATAAGAAAACTATTGCAAAATCCTAAAATTAAAAAGATTTGGCATATGTTGATAATTAAAATGCCAGTTATTGGAAGGTTTTCTTTAGTGGCAAATGCCGAAAAATTTTCGGGAACATTAAGTTTGTTAGTACAAAGTGGGGTACCTTTAGTAGATGCAATTGATATCTCTGCGCATGTAATAAGTAATAATGTTATTAAAGAAGCAGTTGTTAACTCAACTAAAAGTGTCCGTGAAGGAACTAGTTTACATAAAGCCTTAGCTAAGGCTAAATTTTTTCCACCACTTATGATACATATGGTAGCTTGTGGGGAAGCTACAGGCGAGCTAGATAACATGCTAGCCAAAGTTTCTGAAAGCCAAAATCAAGAACTAGAAGCTTCCATAAATATACTATTAACATTATTAGAACCACTTATGCTGATATTTATGGGGGGGATGGTAATGACTATTGTTTTAGCAATACTTCTTCCTATTTTTAATATGAACGACCTAATAGGATAAACTATTAATTTTTACATGAGGAAAATAAATGCGCTCAAAAAGAGTCGAAGGATTTACTTTAATAGAGATAATGATCGTTGTTATTATCATTGCAGTATTAGCATCATTGATCGTACCAAAGGTGCTTGATAGACCTACACAAGCTCGTATTTCTGTAGCTAAAGCGAATATAAATGCAATATCAGAAGCACTAGAGTTATATAAGTTTGATAATGATTTATATCCTACACAAGACCAAGGATTACAGGCACTAGTGACTAAGCCTAACCTAGATCCAACTCCTAAAAGATGGCGCGGATATTTAAACAAACTTCCTAAAGATCCATGGGGAAATGAATATTATTATATTTTTCCAGGAGAACATAGTAACTATGATATTTATTGCTATGTTGAAGATAAATCAAACGATAACGATGAAAATATTATAGGCAACTGGGATGAAGAAACAGAAAATGCTAAACAGTAATTTACTTAAATAATAAAAAAATATTATATGTTTTTTATAAATAAAAGCGGGCTCCATAAAAAATACCAAGGCTTTACTCTAATAGAGCTTTTGGTTGTAATTTTAATAATTAGTATATTAACAGGTTTGGTGTTTTATAAACTCCCATCTGATAGTTTTCAAAAAAACAATATTGATTCAGAATCTCAAACCTTAGTAAAATTATGCAATAACCTTAGAAATATTGCATTGTTAAAAAATACTGCTTATGGCCTTTCAATAGCTAACGATGGCTATTTTTGGTGGGAGCTAGATCATGAAAAAGCACAATGGAAAGTATTAAAAAAGTCTCCTTATTCTTATCATCAAATAGAAGATGGAAATTATAGAATCGAATTAATGAATAATACAGATAACAAAAACAACAATAACTTTGATTATCCTCATATTATTTTCTACCCTGATTTAACTATTACTCCATTTAAATGCTTGTTTACAAAAGAGCCTGATTCATCTATAACTGTATTAACTAATGGTGTAAGTGATGTACAAATTGAGCAGTAATAAGTTAATAAAGAGCAAAGGGTTTACTCTATTTGAGGTTTTAGTAGCTTTATTGATATTTAGCATTTTGGTTTCCGTTGTTATGTACCGCGGACAAATGTCAATTAAAAATACTGATAGAATAAAGCGCAAAGTTTTAGCAGCTCAAATTGCAGATAACTACATAATTAATTTACATATTAGAGACAAATACTCTGGAGCTGCTACATACCCCCAAGTGCAAAATTATGCTGGCCATGAATGGGTTATAAAAGAAAGCTTTGAAGAAACAAATAGACCAAATATTAGAAAAATAACCATAGAAGTTTTTGAAGGTAGCAAGTTACCTGATGCAAACACTCCTAATATTTATGTCTTAGATACTTACTTGCGCAAGGTAAAATAAGATGTCACGACAGTTAGGATTCTCGCTTATAGAGATATTGATAGCAATTACAATTTTTATGATGATAAGCTTTGCAGCATATAAAATACTTAACTCATCATCTAATATTAAAAATACTGTACAAAATGAGTTTCATTCTCTAAATGAAAATATTAATGCAGAGCTTATACTTGAAAAAGATTTTTTACAAGCAACAGGAGGGGGGCTAAAAACAAATAAATATTATCAAAATGTCTTTACGTCACCAAGCAGTGATGGCTATAAAATAAAATTCTTACGTCATGGCAAACAAAGCACTTTAAAAGAAAATACCAATGATTATCTATTAGTTGCTTATTCTCTAGAAAAAAATAATCTTATTCGTTATTTTTGGGTTGATAAACCACAAAGTAAAAAGTTTACTCGCTATAAACAAATAATATTATCAGGAGTAACTAGTTTTGAAGTAAGGTTTTTTGATGAGAGCAGTAAATGGCATAAAAAATGGCCTGTTAATACTAATAATTCTCAAGGGTCTTTATTGTCTAGTGCTACCAATAATAAAACTAAAAACAAACAGTACCCTCTAATACCTAAAGCTATTGAAATTAAAATAGTAACAGAAAACAATGGTTCGTCCTTAATTTTAATCCCTCTTCCTGCGTGTTTAAATAACGAAGATTTTAAAATCTTAGGTAAATAAAGGGATTACTCAGAAAGGAAAATAAAAGTGAATATCAACATAAAGAATAAAGGTGTTATGATTAAAGGAGCTGGTAGATCTCGTCAAAAGGGAATAGTTCTTATTTCTATTCTTGCAATATTTTCTATTGTGATAGCTACTATTAGTACAATAGCGTATGAAATTCATACTAATAATAAAAAAGCAACTATGTACCTAAATAGAGTACAGACAAAACAAAATGTATTTGCTATAGAAAGATATACTCTAGAGTATCTAGAATCTAACATTAAAAAAGTAGATTCTATAAATGTAAATGATATCAGTAAATTTCCATATAAAATATCTAATGGAGATGTAGCTATTAAGGCGGTAGATCAAAACTCCTTGTTTAATTTAAGCTGGCTGATTGAACCTAAATCTATGGATAACATCAAAGAATATGATCAACACCAAAATATGCTTAATATTTTAAAGCAAATGCTGTCTTTATCTTCGTTAGATATGCAAATTGCTGATCAATTAAATGATATTATTAATAATAAAAATTCTTCAAAACACTATCTTTATAGTAAAAATGATACTAACGATGAAAATAAACATCATATAAAAAAGGTGTTCACTAATTCATGTATCAATTTACTAGAAGATGTATCTATAGAAGATAAACAAAAATTATCAACACTTGTAACTGTATTACCAGCCGAGGCGAAATTAAATTTAAATACAGCTAATAAAATAATTCTTAGATCTATAGATAACTTATTTGGTATAAATATTAGCGATATGAAAAACACCTCAAATAAAAATTACAAAAATTGGCAAGATGTAACTAAATTATTTATAGATTATAATAATCATGATACAATAGATAACTTAAAAAAATTACCCATAGGGTTTAATTCTAATTTTATTTCACTGCATATTAGGTCGAAGAATAATGGATTTAGTTTTTTTATTAAATCAGATATTTTTTATTCAAAACATGCTAAACCTAAAGTAATTGCTCGGGAGCTTGGTCCTAATTATCTATGGCTATCTCTTGATACGGAAAATTTTGCGAATAAACAATGAATACTATTATAATCAGAATACCTGAAACCAGTTATTATTTAGATAAAAACACAAATCTACAGTGGTGCGTAACTGACAATGGTAAAAAAGAAAAACAAGTTGAAGCCACTGGAAAGATTGAAGATTTTACTAGCTATTATCAATCATTAATGTCTAATAATAGTGGCAATCATTATACTATAGTGCTAGCACTGCCGAGCACTATGGTATTGTATAAAAATCTAGCAACAAATGAAAAGCATAGAAAATATTTATCTTCTACTTTACCATATCTTGTAGAAGAGTATCTTTCAGACAATATAGAAGAAATGCATATTCAGTATTCTACACTTAATAACGTGTCAGGCCATATAAGTGTTTGCGCTATTAAGAATAATTTAATTAAAGAAATAATAGAATTATTTAATCAATCTTTAATTCCTCTTGACAGCTTAATAGCAGAGGCTCAGCTATACCATACAGAACAAAATAGTATTAGTTTAATTTTAGACAAATCATCACTAATTATAGTTAATAAAGATGACCAAGGTATAGTTGCAACTAATGAAACAATCATTAATTATTTTGACAATATTAAAACTGTAAAAGATGAGTTAAACAACACAAATCTAACCACAGATGACGTTAATAATGTTATTTTAAAATATACGGCTAACGCATGTCAAAAAGATATAAACTTAATAACTAATGCAGTACAAAATAAGTTACCTATAGATACAATCAAATTAGAAAATACTATTATAGATTATATAAGTAAAACTTATAAGAAAAAATTAAAAAATAACTCCATAGTTGATTTAAGACAAGGAACCTATGCTTGCAAAAGAAAAATAGGAAAATTTATTCATAGATGGAAGCCAATTGCTATTGCGTTGTGTTTTTTCTTTGTTATTGATGTTTTAGTTTCCACAGGCTTAGGATTTAGCTATTTACAGAAAAAAAATAATCTTTGGAAAACAAATACAGAAAAATATATTGAGATATTCCCCAAAGATCAACAGGCAATACGTGCCTTACAAAAAAAAGACTATAAATTTGATGTACAAAAAATGCTAAAAAATAGAATGAAAGGATTCGACCAAGGAACTACTGATAATACCTTTTTATTTGTTTGGTATCGCTTATCGGCAGCCATTGAAGAATCTAAGTTACAATCAATACTTGAAAAAATAGATTACTCTTCTAATTCTAAAAAAATAAAATTAGAATTTAGTGGTGGAGATATACAAGAAATCAATAAATTAAAATCTATTCTTGATAAATATAATCTAGATGTTCAGGAAGATACTAAAGATAAAACTAAATCTCTATTGGTAGGTAAAAAAACATGAAGATTCTAATTAAAAATAACCTTATTAAGGGGATAATATACTTTGCAAAAGACTATTTTGGTAAAATACATGAATGGTTTATTGTAAAATCAGATAAAGAAAAAATTTTTTTAGCTAGCTTTATAATATTTTTATCTGCTGCTGTGTTATATTTTGGCATTCTATCTCCAATCCATTCTTGGCGAGATTATAACCAAAAAGCCTTATTATTACAGCTAGAAAGCTTAAATAGCATACAAAATAATTCTCAAAAAATATACAGAGAACTTCATTCTGGAAAGAAACCTAAGAATATTAGCGAAAAAGTTGCATTAATAAAAAATACTGCTTTTAAACAAAACATTCAACTTTCTAAAATGGAAATAAAAGAAAACCTTATTGCAGTATCGAGTGATGATATTGCATATCAAAAAGTATTAAAGTGGTTAATAATGTTAGAAAATGATTATAAAATAAGTGCTGTCGATCTTTCAATCGGTAAAGCAAAAAAATATGGTAAAGTAAAAATTTATATTGTTTTAGATTAATAAAAGTATTTTAATCCTTAATTTATACAGGTTATATTTTATCTATAGCCTGACATTAAACAGTAGTAAGGGTATTATTTAATACCCTACAGATAATATGTTATTTAGATCTAAAATTTAGTATCCACATCCACTTAGTGCATAAAGTTATCTAAAAAATTTATTTTCACTGAATTTTGTAATAACTATAGTAACAGCTACTTCATTAAGGTTACCTCTTTTAGTATCATCTCTTACTTTTGATAACAATAATTTTTTAAACTCATTAGCTGATATATTATCGTTATTTTGTAAAATATTATCAGCATTATAATTACAAACAGCTTTTATATCATCTATCTCATGTTTTAAGAAATCTTTAAATTCAATATTTAAAGCGTTCATCTGTGCTACATAAGGAGCACTTATTCTAGATTTATCTTGAGAATAATTAGCAATATCTAATTCATAATATTCTGATAATTTTTCTTGCCTATATTTAACCAAAACATCTCGCATCTTGTTATTTATATCTTCTGCGTTAGATATATCTGTTCTAGATAGTCCTGCATCATTTAGCAAACTATTAAATATTTCATTATCGTTATTAGAATCTATAGCATCGATCATTCCGTTTACTTCTTCTATACTTAGGTGAGAGTCATTCACTACTTGTTTTAATAAATCATTAATATTAAGATCAGCATTATTCTCTGTAAAACTATGAGCTCCATGTGTTGCAATTGATCCAGCTTCTGATATTAAAGATCTATACTGCGGATTTGAGGTTACTGCTTTAGATAGTTCTGCAATAAAAGCATTATTGCTATCAGGTGTATCTACTGTCGCTGTTGAAGATAATCCAGTGGTTTCCCCAGTG
>CAKMZJ010000084.1 GCA_929200395.1 Candidatus Gorgonimonas eunicellae
ACACTAAACCTGCGAAACACTGCCTTGGCTAAAAACTTATAATCACTTGCTGAAACCTTGCATTTACATCTGCCACGTGTATATATCTAAGTTTTTGCTATAAGGTGCGATTATTTAATAAGATTTATATAATTTTTTTATACGCTTTTCAATTATTTAATATGTTATAATATTATTTATAAAAAAGTGTTTAATTGATGTATTACTGATGGTTCTATTTATAGAGGATAATATGGGCAAAATATCTATACATAAATTATGTTTTATATATATATTATTGTTATTAACAACTGGATGTGCCACCGTTGTAGATTCAGTAACATCATCTCCATTATCATCTGATACTAAAAAAAGATCATTAGGTGCTTGGATAGATGATCAAGCTATAGAAACAATGGTGGAGGTTAATATAAAAAAAGCTGATCAATTTTTACGACAATCAAGGATCAAGGCTGTAAGTTTTAACGGCATGGTGTTACTTGTAGGGCAAGTGATGAATGAGAGGCTAAAAGATATAGCAGGGGTTACCGCACAAGAATTAGATAGAGTAAATAGGGTATATAATCAAATTGAAATAAAACCAAATATAACTCTAAAACAACAATCTAATGATAGCTGGATTACCACGAAAGTAAAATCAATGTTGCTTAAAAATAAAGAAATAGGCTCTACAAAAATAAAAGTTATTACCGAAGATTATACTGTGTATTTATTAGGTTTAGTAACTAGAGTTGAAGCTAATAGAGCTATATCTATAGCAAGAGAAATATCTGGAGTGCGTAAAGTTATAAATTTATTAGAATACAGATAGCTACCTCGCTCGTACAAATTTAGCACTATTTATTGAAAGGTAGTGCTAATACTAATAATAAAAACAATCTAAATACCATATAGTCTTAGCTGTTATCCTGATTTATTTTAGCTTTCTTTGCTATGATCATTACATGCATTAAGTATATCATATTCATTTTGTATGTAATACGATGGAACATAGCGAGCTACTTTTATCTTTTATTCTGCTAAAAAATTATCAAATTCCTTCTTATGTGTACTGAGTGAAGTGTAATCTTTCAAGTCTTCAATTCTTTTTTTATAAAAAAGTAAACCCATTAAGGCTAATAGTTAGACTTCAGATATTAAAACATGTTTATGCTTTTTCAGGTAACGAAGTAGTTTCTAATTACAAGTAAAACCCTTATTGATAATATTTTTGAGGTAGCAATAAATTATATACACATTCAAGTAGAAAGTTTATATCTAAGATTATCTTATTGATCAAGTTTTAATAGAAAAATTGCATTAAAGATTTTCTCCTCTTTTTTTAATAATAATCTGCAATTGCTGATAGATAATTTTTATTATGATAAATAAAATTTTAAAAATATTTTGTAATGTATTAAATATCACTTGACAGGTGTAATTAAAAGTAATATGTTTTTAATAAAAACATTAATAACAATTATACATCAATAACATCTTAATAAATCTACATTGTAAATATAGAATTTATAATAATAAATTTAATAGTAGAGACAATTATGAAAATTTTTTTATTAATGCCATATATATTAGGTTTAGTAACTAGTAAATTTATTGGCGACTATAATCAAACAATGGTAAATCCAGCTTACAATAAAACAATACAAAATATAACTAGTAATAATCAAACAATAGTTGCAGTAAATAATGATAATAAAACTTCCGAATCTTTTATTGCAAATTCAAAACAATGCTATCAATGTAGTTTTATTATAGATGATTCTATCGGTATAAAAAAATTATTTAATGAACATTGTTCTAATAAAGCAAGAAATTGTGATAATACTTTTTGTAGTATAATGTTATCTAGAAATCAGTATGGTGGCAAATACATTCTAGAACTAGGTTGCGTTTCTGAAAATTATTGTCTTGAATTTAACAGAGAAAATACCGAACAATCTGAAGCAGTAAATTGTAATTATTCTGATTGCTGTAATAGCAATTTATGTAATGATGAGAAAGCAGTGCAAAGATTATTACCTAAACAATCTTCACTAGTTGAGCCAGTGTTTATTATTAATCCAGGAAATACATATTATGCAATAAACGATACCGTACCAGTGAATCAAGCGGTTATTTCTGAAGCTGTAGTATCTAATATATTACATGACTTTAATTTTGCAGATAATAATCAACTTAATAAATATTGTTTACATGAAGCTATGTTTACAAATAAAGATAATTTGATTATTACACTCAAACAAAACAGATGTAATAATAAAAAGATTACTCAAGCAGATATTCCATTTTCCATATCTCAACCAATCAATAAAATTATTTTATTAGATAAAAACAATAAAACAATTCATGAATTGTTGTCTAGCACTAAAGGTATTACTAGCTTTAATTATATTGCTAATAAAAATTTATTATTTTTTATTAGCAATAATTACGTATTTATTTATAAATTAGATGACAATAAACAATTAACACAAATCAATAAAATTTATTTTAAAGATGATCCTGTAGATGTTACAATAAATCATAATTCAAATATTCTTGCGATAGCTAATAAAGATAAAGTATTTTTCTATGATATATCACAAATAGAGCAAAATGAAGAACCTATACCTAAAAATGTAGCAATAAATAGTTTTAATATTTATAATGTGCAGTATGCACCAAATAACGATGTTTTACTAGTAGAAGCTAAGGATTCAAATAATTTACATACTAGTCTTTATAATGTAGAAAATCTTAATGAAACAGATCTTATAGGTATAGCACCACTGCAAAAAATACAAGAAAAACCCAAACAGATGAGCTGTACAGTAAATTATTTCAATTCTATATCGGGGGTATATCGATGGATAAATGCAATAAATTATTATGGAAAATGGATTATAGCACCTTCAGGTGATTTTATGATGAAGCATAAAATTATATTTGCCTGCCCACCACCAAGAACGGGTATATTACCTAGAGAAGAGAGATATTCTTTTTTTAATTGGGATAAAAAAATAATTAAACATAAAAATTCTTCTAATTATAATTTTAACTATGATGATAAAACTACAAATCTAGAAATGTTTAGTAATAGATATAGATACGCAACGTTAGGTAAGTTTTATTCAAATCCCGCTTTGGGTCTTGAGAGTATAGAGAGTTATTTAGGAAAATTGACTGACATTGTAGCAGTGTATTCCTATTTTTTTGCAAAAAAACCTAAGACAGTATTAGCTCTTATTGCAGAAGAAAGAAAAAAAGCTACAAATAATAGATATTTATATTTAAAAAATATTTTTGCTAACATAAGAGGTGATTCATATATAACAGGCATAGATAAACAAAACGAAATCACTAGAAAAAGATTATTCAATCTAGCACATACTGGTATATTTAATAATGATAATAGTAAATTAGCTATTTTTAGTGATAATAGAATACAAATACATAGTATAAATTTACCCAATAATACACAGACAGAAATCATAACTTCTAAAATACCAAAAGAAGAAGCTACAACAATTTCAGAAATAAAAACTACGGTAACTCCAGAGGAAGACACTACGGAAACGCAAAATATAAAAACTACGGTAACTCCAGAGGAAGACACTACGGAAACGCAAAATATAAAAACTACGGTAACTCCAGAGGAAGACACTACGGAAACGCAAAACATAAAAACTACTAGATTTGATTTATTTCCATCATATAAAAAAAATATTAGTTTATTAAATATTCATAAAAAGTCAGATAATTTTCAAAATAAAATTTATCCTTTTATAAAAGAGTATTCCTATGCGTTTATTATTGGAGGTGGATTACTTACATTTATTGCGATGACATTTTGTGTAGTTAAATACAAAAAGATAAAGAAAAAATTTAAGCAAAAAAATATTGAAAAAAAAGTATTTTTAAACATGGGCTTCAACGACATTATAAATGATCAAAATGAAGATAAGCACGATATTCAAGAACTAAATGTTCAAGAAAAACAACAATTAGATTTTACAAATTTATGTATCAGACAAACAGATATTGGTACAAAGCATTGATAAAATAAGTGATGATAAAAATAAAGTTGTGCATGATATTACAAAACTAAATAACCCAAAAAAACAATAATTATATTTTACATGTTTATGTATTATAAAAACAATTATTGGTATAAAATAATCATTTTATCATAAACAAGTAATTTATTAAAAGAAAATATAATTATGAACTTATTCTTGATAGTACCTTATTTTTTGGGTATATTTACCAGCATTCAAACATTAAAAACAACTGAAAACAATCAAATAACAAACAGACAAAATTCTAGTAATTTAATTATAGATACAAAAAAGTGTTATCAGTGTAACTTTGATAGCAATAATATTGATAATCTCATAGCAAAGTTTAACGCTCAATGTAAAAATAATACCATAGCATGTAATGCTAATAATTTTTGTAGCAGTACGTTATCAAAAAACGAATATCCTGCTAAATATATATTACAACTAGATTGTGTATCTGCAAACTACTGTTCTAAATTTAGCAATAAGAATATAGAAAATATAGGCGAACTAGATAATAGTTACTCTAAATGCTGTAATAGTAATTTATGTAATAATGCAAAATCATTAGAATCTATTTCATCAATAGCAGATTTCACTGAACCAGCATTCGTTGTAAATAATACTCCTCCAATAAATTCAACAGCAAGCAGTCAAAATATAGTATCTAATATATTGCTTGATTTTAATTTTATAGATTACAACCTTGATAAATATTGTATAAATGAACTCTTCTTTACAAGTAATGATAATTTTATTATTACGCTTAAAACAAATAGGTGTAATAATAAAAATCTTAGCAAAGATGATATCCCATTTTCAATATCCCAGCCCATCAATAAAATTATGTTTTTAGATAAAAACAATAAAAAAATTTACGATCTTTTATCTAGTGATACAGGAATTACTAGCTTTAACTATATAAAAGATAAAAATTTATTATTTTTTATTAATGATAATTACGCTTTTATTTATAAATTAGATAGTAAAAAACAATTAACAAAAATCAATCAAATTTACCTAGAAAATAATCCTGTAGATATTGCTATAAATTACAACTCCACAGTTGTTGCTATTGCTGATGAATATACGGTAAATTTTTATGATATAACACAGATAGAGCAAACAAAAGAACTTAGGTCTATAAAAAATTCCATAATAGGGGGCTTTAATATTTATAGAGTGCAGTATGCACCAAATCATGATGTTTTATTAGTAGAAACACAAAGTCAACACAACCTAAATACAGCTATTTATAATGTAGAAAATCTTAATAAAATAGAGTTAATTGGTACAGTACCTACTTTAAGTAGACAAGAAAAACCAAAGAAGATAAATTGTTTGCTTTACTACAGATGGTATGTGGATTATATAAATGATCCAAGTCTTAAATGGTATGATCAAATATACTGGCAAGGCTCTAAATATAGAAATATTCATGAAAAAAGTTATTATAGAAAATGGATTATAGCACCTTCAGGTAATTTTATGATTAATCATAGAATTATATTTGCTTGCCCACCATCTGAGGGGCTTGATTTTCTAAGAGAAGAACTATATTACGGTTATCATTGGAATAAACAAATAAATAAATATGGTTATTCAGTTAGCTATGACGTTGCTACAAATCTAGACATGTTTATAAATCGTGCTAAAACTAGATGGATTTCAAATAACGTAAAATGGCTTGATTTTCTAACTAATATTGTATCAGTATACGACTCTTTCTTTTCTAATAAAAAAAGCAATCTAATATTAGCTATTATAGCAAGAGAGTCTGAAAATAATGAAGATAATAGATATTTGTTTTTGAAAAGTATTTCTTATCCTAAAAGAGACGAGCCATACGGCGAAGTTATACGTCAACAGAAAGAAATTATTAGATATAAGCTATTTGATTTAGCCCATAGTGGATTATTCAATCATGATAGTAGTAAATTAGCAATTTTTAATGATAAAAGAATACAGGTTTATAGTATACATTTACCAAAAGAATAATTACTGTAAAAACATATAATTAATGGTATGTACAAATTTTATTAACTAATTTATTTTTAATAAATATTAAAAAAACAATAACGATAAAACCCCATCTTAAGAGATAATTATGACACTGTTTTTATTAATATCTTATATAGTAAGTGTAGCTAGTAGTAAAGTTATTGTTGATTATAATAAAACAATAGCAAATCAAAATCACAATCCTTTAAGTGTAAATTTAAAAGAATGTTATAAGTGCAGTTTTAATGATAATAATATTAAGAAGATAATAACAAAATTTAAGCATACCTGTAAAAATAATACTTTCATATGTAAAGGTGATAATTTTTGTAGCACTACATTATCTAAAAATATATATGGTAATAAGTCAATGTTACAACTAGGTTGTGTATCTGCAAATTATTGCTCTAAATTTATAGGAAAACCTCAAGAAAATATAGCTAAACTAAAAAATAGTTATTCTTATTGCTGTGACAGCAATTTATGTAATGATGAAAAATTAATACAAGGATTATCAGCAGCAAAATTACAATTTAGTGAGCCAGAATTTGTTATTAATAATGATATTGCACCACTTAATCCAAGAGTAAATATAGTATCTACTATATTATATAATTTTAATCTTGACGATTATGGAGATGCTTTTAATAAATACTGTATAAACGAAGTTATTTTTACAGATGAAGATAACTTAATTGTTACTCTTAAAAAAGATAGATGCAATAATAAAAATACTAGCGCAATTGATAAACCTTCTTCAAGGTATCAACCTATAAATAAAATTATCTTTTTAGATAAAAATAATAAAAAAAGTTACGAACTTTTATCTAGTGATACAGGAATTACTAGCGTTAACTATAGCAAAGATAAAAATTTATTATTTTTTATTAGTAATAATGATGTTTTTATTTATAAAATAGATGACAATAAACTATTAACAAAGATTAATCAAATTTATTACCAAGATAATCCTGTTGATATCACTATAAATTATAATTCAACTGTTCTTGCTATTGCAAATAAAGATACAGTGCTTTTTTATAATATATCTCAAATAGAGAAAAACAATGAGCTTATACCTATAGAAAATGTAGCAATAAACAGTTTTGATATTTATAGATTGCAGTATGCACCAAATAATGATGTTTTATTAGTAGAAACTCAAGATAAAAATAATTTTAATACAGTGGTTTATAATACAGAAAACCTAAATAAAATAGAAAAAATTGGTACACCTCTTCCCTTAAATAAGAAAGAAAATAGCAAAAATATTCGTTGTTGGTATCAATATATTCCTAATAGTATAACGGGAATGAAATATCAACATATTTATAGAAGAAACTATTATGAAAAATGGATTTTCGCACCTTCAGGTAATTTTATAATGAATCATAAAATTATTCTTGGTTGTAAGCCAGTAAGCGGATATGGAAGACTTTCAAGACAAGAGCTATATCTTGCTTTTTATTGGCATAAACAAATAAATCAAGATGGTTATTATATGCATTCTGGTAATGCTACAAACTTAGAAATGTTTAGCAATCGGGTAAAAAGCAGATATAGATTAGTACCAGTATATTTAGGTAAATGTAAATATACTGCTTATCGTAGAAGACAACAAACCGATCTTTTAGCAGTGTATAATGCTTTCTTTGCTACTAAGGGTAATCAGGTGTTAGCTCTTATAGCAACCAAAGATCAAAAAAATCCAGATAATAGGTATTTATTTTTAAAAAATATTTCTTCCCCCAATATAGATACTACATATAACGAAGCTATAAAAAAACAACAAACAATTGCTATACATAAATTATTTGATCTAGTTCATAGTGGTATATTTAATAATGATAGTAGTAAATTAGCAATTTTTAGTGATAATAAAATACAAGTTTATAGTATAAATTTACCTAAAAATAATTAATTACATTTACAATTATTAATTTAGTAATTTATGTTACTATACAACCAAATCTTAAGAAATAATTATGAAACTATTTTTATTAATATCTTGTATAGCAAATATAGCAAATATAGCAAGTAGTAAATTTATTGGTGATTATAATAAAACCACGGTAAATCCAATTTCTAATCAATCAATACAAAATTTAACTTATAATAAAACCACAGAAAACTTAACAAATAATTTTTTCAGTGAAAATTCAAAACAATGCTATCAATGTGATTTTACTATAAATAATTTTATGGAGATATATACATCATTTAATGATCATTGTGCAAATCAAATTGTCAATTGTTATGATAATGTTTGCAGTACTTTATTATCTAAAAATCAAGATGATAATAACTATACTTTAAAACTAGGTTGCGTTTCTGAAAATTATTGTCCTGAATTTATAAAACAAAATACAAAACAGTTTGATAAAAAAAGTACTAATTATTATGATTGTTGTAATAGTAATTTTTGTAATGATAAAGAGTCAGTACAAGCACTATTGCCACAGCAAACATTATTAATTGAACCGCAGTTTGTCATTAATCAAGAAAATACAACTTATAGAATAAATGATGTTGCTCTTGCTGCTAAAAAAACTAAAGATATAGTATCTGCTATATTGCATGATTTTACTTTTGAAAATGATTATCTTAAAAAAAGTTGCATAAGCGAAGTTGTTTTTACTGATGAAGATAATTTGATAATTACTCTTAAAAAAAATAGATGTAATAATAAAAATATTGATAAAAACGATATACCATTTTCAGTATCCCAACCTATAAATAAAATTATTTTTTTAGATAAAAACAATCAAACAATTCATGAACTTTTATCTAGTGATAACAGTATTACTAGTTTCCAATATATTAAAGATAAAAATTTGTTGTTTTTTATTAGTGAAAATTATGTTTTTATTTATAGGCTAGATAATAATAACCAACTAATAAAAATTAACAAAATATATTTTGAAGATAATCCTATCGATATTGCTATAAATTATAGTTCAAATATTCTTGCTATAGCTGATAACTATAAGGTAATTTTTTATGATATAGCACAAATAGCACAAACTGGAGAGCTTATACCTATAGAAGATACTGGAATAGGAGAAGCTAATATTTATCGATTACAGTATGCACCAAATCAAGATGTTTTATTAGTAGAAACACAGGACGAAAATAATTTACATGCCACGCTTTATAATGTAAAAAATATTGATAAAATAGAACTTATTGGCAAAATACCTCCGCTCAATAAGCATAAAAAATTAACATCTCTTAGTTGCTTGTATCAATCATGGAGATACGCAAAACAAACTATGATAATTAATAGATATCAAAATATTAATGAAAGAAATTACTATAATAAATGGATTATAGCACCTTCTGGAAATTTCATGATCAATCATAAAGCTTCCTTTGCTTGTCCTGCAGTTGTCAACAATCATACACTTTTAAGAGAAGATATATATCCAGCTTATCATTGGAATAAAAACACAAATAAATATGGTTATTCTGTTAGCTATAATAATATTTCAAATACAGATATGTTTATCAATAGTGCTCATTATGAATATGCAATAGAAGCGAGACCTAATTGGAAGAAGTTTCTTTATACTAAAAGTTGGTTAACTTTTATTTTAACAGTACATGACTATTTTTTTTCTACTAAAAAAAATCAAGTACTAGCTTTCATAGCTACAGAAAATGAGGTATATAAACCCCATAGATATTTATTTTTAAAAAATATTTCTTATGATTATATTAACGAACCATATGGAGCAGAAATCCGTAAAAGCCAAAGAAGCATACAGCTAGAGAGTATTAAAAACCCATATGGAGAACAGCTAAATAAACATCACATCACTAAGCATAAGTTATTTTCTCAGGCTCATAGTGGTTTATTTAATGATGATAGTAGTAAATTAGCAATTTTTAGTGATAAGAGAATACAAATTTATCTCATGAATTTGTATAAAAAAGCACAATCAGAAATAAAAACCACACAAAATATAAAGGTAAAAACTAAAAAAACTTTAGAAATAAAAACCACACAAGCTCCAAAGGTAGAAACTAAAAAATCTTTAGAAATAAAAACTACACAAGCTCCAAAGGTAGAAACTAAAAAAGCTTTAGAAATAAAAACTACTGGATTTAACTCGTTACTTCCATTCTCTAAAAAAAATATTCTTATTTGCAACCAAATACGCGATGAAATATTAAATAACAAATTTATTACAGGCTTTTTACTAGGAGCCATATTAGGAAGCGGAACAGCAGTCGCTTCCTATTGTGCAGTCATAAAAATGGCATCTCTTGGAAAAAAAACTACTAAAAATAATATTAGGGTACCATAGATCTATAAAAAATTAGCTTTTATGCAATATATTAAATAGTTAAACTAATGCTAATAACTATAAATTTAAATATTAAGGTAGAGTTTTATGATCAATTCAATCACAACTAATAATATTATTAATTTAGAAGCATCTAGTAATCAAATTAATAATATAGAAAACGATATATGTAGAGTAAAAATAGATGATATTATGAATAATTCATGTAGTATTTGCTTAGATGATTTTCATATAGGTTCTTCTTTTATACAAACAAGATGCAATCATATATACCATTTAGATTGTATAAAAAAAGTAATTCAGCATAAAAAAATATGCCCTTTATGCAATGCTGATATAAAAGAATATCTTAGTTATAAATCTAATGATGATTATCAAACAAATAAATTCACTTTAATAAAAGTTAAAGCTGACAAAATACATAAAAATTCAGCAGACAGTATAAAACACATTGTTTCTTCTATCTTTGTTGTAGCTTTTTTTATTTTTTGTATATATCTATTAATAAATCTTATAAAAGGTTCATTTAATTTTCCAGAACCAAAAGATTTAGCTTATAATATAACTAACTCCACTATGAATGATTAAATCAATCTATTTGGAGTTATATTTAAATATTTATGAGTTATATTTTAGTATTGCAATAGTAACGTCTAGTTAATTGTAATACTTAGTTGTATTTATAC
>CAKMZJ010000085.1 GCA_929200395.1 Candidatus Gorgonimonas eunicellae
TAGTATTTTTCTTCAGTTTAAATATACAATATAGGTTATGTTTTTTTGATTGCATGTTTTGTAAAGGCTTGATCTTTGTGTAATAATTTATTCTAAAGATCATTTAAATTAATAGCTAAATAATTTATAATAAAGACAAATTATGATACAAATTAATGAAAAATTACCTGCAACTAATAGGTCGTTAAATTTACCTAATAAGTCTAATTTTAACAAACTAACAGTAAAATCTGTAAACCAAGAAAACCCAAGTTATTTAACTACTAATACTCATCAAAGTACAACTAAACAACCAACAATAGCAGAGCACAAAATTATAAATGTAGATACTGAAATTAAAGAAATATTAGCAAGCATAAAACCAGTATTATCCTACCCAGAGTTTATTAAGCTTTGTAATTTAGATAATCAGCAATTAGCAGCAGATTACTTAAATAATATATTACAAAAATTATCTACTACAGATAAGAGAGAATTGATACTTTCAAAAACGCATACTCCAAATCAGATTAACCTTTGGTCAGTTAAGAATAATGATCATTATCCCTTCCTGACAAAAGCGATTTTTAGTAATAATAAACCTATCTGTAAAGTACTTCTTGATCATTTAGAAAGTAATTTTTATGTTGATAAATTATTACATCAAGAAATTGATTCTATATTATATTTAGCAAGTAGAGAAGATCTTTGTTGTCAAACATTAGAAAATTTTTTTTTGAATAAATGTGTATCCTCTCTTAAAGAAAAAAAACCTGCTGATATAAATGACTATACTGCTGCTTTATATCTTTATCAACGTATACTACCTGCAATAAAACATTACCACAATATAGGTACTTACTATCTTTTATTGTGCAATCTTTTAAGTTGTAGCACGCATATAGATATTTTTAATTTAATATATCAAGATATTATCTCATTAGATGAAAATTTAGTATGTGAATCATTAGCTAAACCTAGAAATATAGCATACTATGGTAATCGACTCAGGCATAAGGATGAATTGTTTGTTAAAGACTTAGCTAGATTTTATTTATCTCAAGCTCTTAAGCAGGCTTTAGCTTTTTTTGTTAGTAGTGGCAATGAAAAAGAAATATCTTATATTTCAGATATTCTAAATACAACAAAAAGTAATAAAAAAAACGTTATGATTAATATTCATACCCTTAATGTTAAGGGGAAAACATTATCAAAATAAGCGAACTTATGTTTAAATAACATAACTAGAAGTAATTATAAATAAAGATTATACATCTTCTACCTGAAAATATGTCTTTTCCGGTAAAAGGTGTATATATGAAATATTATCTAAATAAAACACCTAAAATAATGTATAAAAATATTGTAATATTATTTGTTTTTATAGTATTTACTATAATTTGTAATGCTAAAGTATCGATTTGCTACTATCATGCAGCTATAATAACAAAATTATCTGATTTAGATAAATTTGCTGCAAAGAATACAACCTCAAAACCATGCAAGAGTATCTATTATTATTGTATAAACAGTGTTACAACATATAAAGATGGTCGTTTGGTCTTTGCGAAATCATCATGTGGACATGATCATGCATGTAGAAATATTACAGATACGCTTGTAAAGATAAAAAATACTATTATATATAAATGTTATAATAAAGATTTAAGCAACAATTTTAAAATGCTTACTAATAAAGAAAAAACATTAATTAGCATAGCGCTCAATAAAAGCTTTTCTATTAATTATATAACCCCATTAACTAATTATACAAATTATACTACACCATTAATAAATTATTCATCAACTGATAATTATTATGAAAATAATACAACAATTGCAAATGGTAGCGAAATAAATAATAGTCTATTATTATTTTTTACTCTAGGATGTTATTTGTATAATTTTTTTGCAAATAAATTTTAACTTTACAAGTAAATGTTTCTGCGTAAAATAATTAGTATAATTGCTAAAATATTATAAATTAATAGCTTTAAGCATCAGTTGCTACAAAATACTTAGGATCTTCAATAACATTAACTTCAACTAAATTACCTGCTTTTTTTAGCAATTTACGACAATCAGCACTAAGATGTATTAAATGTAAAGTTTTACCAGCATTTAAATAGCGTTCTGCTAAAGTATCGATAGCTTCTAATCCAGAATGATCACAAACTTGAGAGTTAGCAAAATCTATAATGACATCATTTTGTGATTCTCTAACTTTAAATTGTTCTAAGAATATAGAAGTAGAACCAAAAAATAAAGGGCCATGAATTTTATATACTGTAGAGCCTTTGTAATCATCTTGTTGTACTACCAGAATACTTTTAGCATGTTCCCAAGCAAAAATTAGTGCAGATACTATCACCCCCAATATTACCGCAGTAGCTAAATCGGTAATTACAGTAACTAAAGAAACTAGAATTAAAACAAAAGCATCGCCTTTAGGGATTTTATGAAAAATACGTAAACTACTCCATTCAAAAGTTCCAATTACTACAGAAAACATTACTCCAACTAATGCTGCTATAGGTATTTGTTCTATTAATGGTGCTGCAAATAAAATAAAAGTTAATAAAAACAATGCCGCTGCAATACCAGAAATTCTAGTTTTACCACCAGAATTAACATTGATCATACTTTGACCGATCATAGCACAACCGCCCATACCACCAAAAAAACCAGTAACAATATTAGCAGCTCCCTGAGCAAAACATTCACGATTAGAGCTACCATGAGTTTCTGTAATTTCATCTATCATTCTTAAGGTTAACAATGACTCAATAATACCAATCATTGCTAAGATTAACGAATAAGGAAAAATTATATAGAGTGTTTTTAAAGAAAGTGCAACTTCGGGAACAAAAAACGTTGGTAGTCCACCACCTATTTTAGCGATATCGCCTACAGTCTTAGTATCTATATTAAACATAATAACTAACCCACTTACTATAGCAATAGCTGCTAAAGAAGATGGTACTATTTTTGTCATCTTAGGTAATATATAGATAATTGCCATAGTGGTAGCTACTAAAGATAGCAACCAATAAAGCTGTGCCCCTGCTAACCAAGCTACATCTATAACACTGCCTTCTAGTAAAGATCCATGTAACCAGCCTTCAGCATTAGCATGGCCAAATTGTTTTAATTGAGCTAAAAAGATTACAATTGCTAGACCATTTACAAATCCTAGCATTACCGGGTGAGGAACTAAACGAATAAACTTACCTAGCTTAAAAGCAGCGAATATCATTTGTATTATTCCCATAAGTATCACTGTGGCAAATAAATATTGTACGCCATGATTTGCGACTAATGACACCATGACAACTGCTAAAGCTCCAGTAGCTCCGGATATCATCCCAGGACGGCCTCCAAATGTTGCTGTTATTAATCCTATAATAAAAGCAGCATATAAACCAACTAATGGTTGCACTCCTGCAATAAAAGCAAAGGCGATGGCTTCGGGAACCAGAGCTAATGCAACTGTTAACCCCGATAACAAATCATCTTTAGTATTAATTATTTTATCGCTTAAATTTGTAGTCAACTTATTTCTCCTAATAACTATGTATTGTTTGTGTATAACCATTCGACTTCAAGATATATTATTTCAATAAATAATTTTTAGCCGGTTGCAAAGGTTCATAGCTTTATAAGCTAAGTATAAGGTGTATTAATCTAATAGTATGCATAACAAATAAATTAACTGTATAAAAATATTTTATAAAGTGGTATTAGAAGTGGTACTAGAAGATTAGATTTGCATACGATAATAAAATATATTTTCACTTATACTTGATAATAGTTATACTCCTTAGAGTTAAAATTTATTTTATCCTTATAGTATTGACCAGTTAGTTTATAAAAGTAATACTTATTGCTATAGTTTTTCCATAAAGAGTAAATTAATTAACCTGAGTATAAATTACTTATTTAAATTTTCTTTGTATTAATTTGCTATACTACGTAACTTAAATTACAATAAATTCTAGGCTTGTTTTGCAAGCAAAACAAAGGTTTGATATTTATCAAAAATATAATGTATTTTACGTTACCTTTTGATTTTATCTAACAAGCTTGTTCAACAAAGCTTAACTGATGAAATTATAACATAAAAAATAAAAATAATATCATAACATCATGTAATACAAACTTTATTTTTTATAAGGTGGTTTTAGTATTTATTTCTAAACCTTATAAAAAACAACTGGAAATTCACGGTGACCTTAATGAATAAATACATTAAAAGTATTTGCAGTATCGTATTATTGTTCTGTAGTATAACGGCATTCTCTAATTCAGAGAAGCATAGTTATTCTCTTGTTATTAATCAAGGAAACTGCATTGCTCAGGCTATAATCTATGAAATAGATAGCAACAATAAAGCACAAATAATATCCACAGCTGATGTAAGCAGCATATCTAATGCTCAATACTTAGGTTATAGTTCAAGTTTAAAATTTCAAACTGGTTCTATATCTATAGTGGATATATGTCTAGAAAAATTAGCAGAAAATTTTTATAAGACTCAAAAACAAGATGATCCTATTAATATAAATTCTATTGTTATTGGGATTGCTGGCTATGATAAGTTTAAAGATGATACCACAAAAGACATGATAACTTTAAAAGATCATTTTACTAACCATGTATTAGAGTCTTTAAAAAAATATAAATTTAACTATAAAGAAAAATCTATAATATTAATAGATGATTCTAAGTTAGTAGTCGCAAGTGCAATCCAATTACAGCAACATAATATATTAGATTCTAAAATTGATACTAAACATTGTCATCATATATGGACATATTTTCAAACCAGTTTAGCTATGGCTATGAAATCATCAATAACTGATAAAGCTATACCCGAAATTTCATATACACATTATGTGGATAGCGGATACTTTCAACTTGGTATAAACACAGTACCTTTATTTGCAAATATTAAAGATGAATCAGATAAAGGAGATACTAAGGTACAAGAAATTTTAGCGGGTTACCCTTTAGCAGATAAAATTTTTGAAGAGAAAAAATGTACAATAGCTTATTGGCTTAAAGAAAATCCATCTGAATCTACTAAGAGAAACAATGCAAGAGCTCTATTTCTTGTTGATTATGTGCTTAGCAAATATAAGGGTTCTCGTTTAAGTGGGATTAAAGATTCAGACAAATCAACAGGTGAAAATAATACTGATACCAAAGAAAGTAGCATTGAAGAACTTATGCTAAATATTACCAAGTTAATAAATAAAAGCGTAGATGAACTTATAAAATTACTTGACAGTGATAATAATAAAGATCAAATTGGGAAAAATGATTATGTGTTTATCGTAGGGGATTTTTTAAGGTCTAAGTTTATTTTCAATAATTATCAAATGTTATTAAATAAAAAAATAACAGACGAAAGCCTTAGAAAAAGAGTAATATTAGCATCATATGATTCATTCCTTTCAGGTTTAGCCTTAGCAGCTGAGCATATAAAATCGGCAAATTAAACGAAGCAAAATTGCTTTCGTAAATATGTCACATGTTTTACCTGCTTAACGAAACATGTGACAACTGATTTTAATTTAAATTAAGATCTTAAAAAACTAAATTTAGGCTTATCTCTGAAACCTAGCATTTCCAACTTCCACGTGTATAATTCTATAAAACATTCCTGTCATTAGTTACAGTCAACCTCCTTATTACCCAAGCAAGAAGCTGAGTATGAAATTAGATATAAAACTTATAATTTTAGATAGAGACGGTGTTATTAATTATGATTCAGTAAATTATATTAAATCTATAAATGAATGGATACCTATACCTGGTAGTATCAAAGCTATAGCTGATTTATCTAAACATGGATTTACTATAGCTATAGCAACGAATCAATCAGGAATTGCAAGGAATTATTTAACTATCGATACTTTAAATAAGATGCACGATATCTTAACAACACAGGTTATATCTCAGGGAGGAAAAATCAGTTCAATTAAATTTTGTCCGCATCACCCTGATGATAATTGCAGTTGTCGTAAACCAAAACCGGGTATGCTATTGGAGATATTACAAAAAACCAACATACCCGCAACACAAGCGATAATGTTAGGGGATTCAGTTTCTGATATGCAAGCAGCCATCAACGCTAATTGCCAAGCTGTATGGATCAAAAGTAATAAACCTAATAATTATTTTGATAATAATGCAGATCTTTATAATAAGAAAATTGTTGTATCAAATAAACCAATTAATATTTTTAGTAGCTTGCAACAATTTGCTGATGCTCTGTTGTTAAACAAAATTAACTTTTAATGTTTTGATTTTAAAGATAAAATAAGATATTTTTAGATACCAAGCGAGCAAATTAGAGGGGTTTATGAACATACAATCCATTGATCATTTAGTACTAACCGTGGATGACTTGAAGTCATCTGTAGAGTTTTATCAAATGCTTGGAATGACGTATGAAACTTTTGGAGAGAATCGCCATGCACTTTACTTTGGTTCTCAGAAAATTAATTTGCATATCAAAGGAAAGGAAATTGAGCCCAAGGCGACATTTGCAGTACCAGGTAGTGAAGATTTATGCTTTATCATTGATACACCAGTTATGCAAGCACAACAGATGCTTACTTCTAAAGGTATTAAAGTGCTAAGCGGACCTGTCAAGCGCACTGGCGCAACGGGAAATATTTTGTCAATTTACCTACGTGATCCTGACGGTAATCTTATCGAACTCTGTAACTATTAATAATATATCATTACACCACTAGGGATGGTAGGTGTATAAACACATTACCATTAATTAGGCAAAAGAGTTCTTTCGATCATAATTATACTCATCTTCATCTTCTTCGCTGTCAATAAACTGTCGTCTTTTTTCAATCTCTTTTTCTATTATAGATTGTAGTGATGTATTAGTATTGTTTTCTTTGTTATTTTCTTTAGTATTTTTTAACGCTTTATTGGATTTAAAATTTCTTATATCTTGTAAAAGTTTATCTCTCTGTGGTTCTTGAGTTGTATCACTAGGTGCTACTTCTTCTGTATTTATAAGTTGATTATTTTGTACCATGTTTTTTTCATTATTATCATTGCTATTTTGTATATCTATAAAATTAGATAAATTATTATTTATCTTAATATCAATTAACCTTTGCAAGCTTGTATTAGTAGTACTTTTTATTTGTGGTGTTCCTATATCCATTTTTTCTATATGGATATTTTTTGTATCTCGTTGTTGTTTTTTACTAAATCTTATTTTAATTTTTTTAAAGAGGTCTGTTGTAGTTGAGTTAGCATCTAAATTATTATTATAGAATATACTATTACCAACGACTTTGTTTTCTGTATTCATAGTTATCCGATATTTATATACAAGTAATGGATGAAAATGTTAAATTTTAAGGTATTTTAACGATGAAGTAGAAATTTTTAATAGACATAGATGGTAAGCATTATTCTAAGCTTTTATCCTAAAATTCCTCTGAAAAATTATAATATTTTTATTTTTTTACTAAAATTATTTTATTAATTTTGTTGAGAAAATTTTTTACAAGCTAATGGGCTGGATATAGTCAGGGTTTTTGACTAGTTTAGCTGATTCACTTAATGCTCCTAATACTGTTAAAAATATTGTATTATAATATGGAATAGTTTTGCAGAGATTCCCTAAGTTAGTATTTTTAATTTAGCTAATACTAAACCAGCTTGCCATGTCAATTGCTATATGTATATACGCCTTCTTAGAGTACCATATCAAAACATTAGTTATTATGTCAATAATAAACTTTTAAAATTCCTTACTATCCAAACAAGTAACTGAGTGTAAATTTAAATAGAAAATTTATAAATTTATATACACCTAATAATTATTTTGATAATAATGCAGATCTTTATAATAATAAAATTTGTGTATCAAATAAACAACTTAATATTTTTAATAGCTTGCAACAATTTGCTGATGCTTTCTTGTTAAAAAAATTAACTTTTAATGTTTTTAATTTTAAGGATAAAATGAAACATTTATCTAGTTGTAGTTATATAACGTCAATAGGTGGCGGCACCGGTTTAGGAAAAGTATTATCTAGCCTAAGCTTTTTAGAAGATCGGTTAACAGGTATTGTAGCTACAACTGATGATGGCGGATCAACAGGAAGACTAAGATTATCTAATGGATGTATAGCTTGGGGTGATATCCGCAATTGTATCAATCAAATATGTGAAGATAGTCCTGATTTAGCGAGAATGATATTTGAATATAGAATAAAAAGCAAAGGCGAACTAGACGGACACAGTTTAGGTAATATAATTCTGATGGCAGTAGAGCAAATGTGTGTTCGACCTCTTGATGCTGTACAATTAATCCGTGACATGTTAAATATTAAAATAAAAATTATTCCTATGTCTGAAGAACCAGCTAAATTAGGAGCTATTATTGCAGGTAATAAGATAATAGGTGAAACTTTTATTGATTCACTAACTCAATTACCAGAATCTTTACTAATTACCCCTACAATCAAACCGACAAAAGAAGCTATAATTGCTATAAATAAATCTGATATTATCATACTTGGCCCTGGAAGTTTTATGTCTAGTATAATGCCGCCTTTACTATTACCAGAAATAGCAAATGCAATTATTAATAGCCAAGCAAAAAAAATATTTATAGGAAATGTTAAAAAAGAACAATCTGCTGTGGTTAATTTATCTTTAAGCGGGCAATTAAAATGGATGCACGATATGTCTGGCGTTTATCCAGATATAATACTTTGGCCAAGTGAAAGAGAGCAACCATCAAGAATTGACTGTCAAATTAAAACATACCGGCTGGCTGATAACAACAATTCTAGCATGCATGATAAACAAGCAATAGTATCAGCACTAGATGATATTATTGCTTAGTTAATATTATCTATAATTATTTATGGCATTTTGCAATGTAATTGCAGCTTGCTGTGCAGCATCAGCAAAGTTGTCTGCTTCACTAGCATAAATAATTGATCTAGAAGCATTGATGATAATCCCTGATTTTTTGGAATTTAACCCCTTACTAACACATTGTTCAAGATCAGCACCTTGAGCCCCTACTCCTGGCAATAAAAATATCATTTCGTCAGTTAGTGCTCGTATTTTTTGTAATTGCTCTGGATTAGTTGAGCCTATAACCATTAGAATATTGTTGTTTGCATTCCAATCCTTAATACATAGCTGTGCAACATTTTCATATACTGTGGTATTTCCAGTAGGTAAATCTTGAATTTCTCCAGCATTAGGATTAGATGTGCGACAAAGAATAATTACTCCTTTGTCTTGATATTTAGTGAATTCATTAACACAATCACTACCCATATAAGGATTTATAGTAACGGCATCAGCATTATACCTAACAAAGGCTTCTTTAGCATACTGAGCTGCTGTACTACCAATATCGCCACGCTTGGAATCTAATATTACAGGTATATTATATTTGTTTTGAATATAATCTATAGTTTGTTGTAACTGATCTTCCGCTCCAATTGCATTATAGTGAGCAATTTGAGGTTTATAAGCACAAACATAATTAAAAGTAGCATCTATAATTGCTTTATTAAATGCAAAAATGGGGTTGCTTTGTTGTTTTATTGATTCAGGAAATCTATTTACCAATGGGTCTAACCCAATGCATAGCAAAGAATTGTTAGTCTGAATGGTTTTATTTAAATGTTCGATGAAATTCATTATCGGCCTAATAAATCTTAAGAGTTTTTTCTATTTTTAATAAACATTGCATCGCCATAACTAAAAAATCTATATTTATTTGCTATAGCTTCTTGATAGGAATGTAAAATATTTTCTTTACCTGCAAATGCACTCACTAACATTAATAAAGTAGACTGCGGGAAATGGAAATTAGTTATAAGAGCATCTACAGTATTAAATGTATATCCTGGATAAATAAATAAAGAAGAACGTCCTTGAAATGGCTGAATTGCTCCAGAAGCAGAAGCAGACTCCAAACTACGAACAACTGTAGTTCCAACTGCAATTACTCGTTTGCCTCGCTGCTTAGTTTTATTAATTAAATCGCAAAGTTCTGGAGAGACTTCTATATATTCAGAATGCATTATATGCTCTTCTATGGTGTCAGTTCTAACAGGCTGATAAGTACCAGCACCTACATGCAAAGTAACGAAACCATGATTTACGCCTTTATCTGTTAATTTTTGCAATAGTTGGTTATCAAAATGTAAGCCAGCAGTAGGAGCTGCTACCGCACCCTCTTTTGATGCATATACAGTTTGGTATCTGCTATCATCGGCTGCAACTGCTTGTCGTTGCATATATGGTGGTAACGGTATATGACCTTTGCGATTTAATATAGTTAAAATATCAGAGGGAAATTTAATTAAAAATAAATTTTCTTGACGTTTTTGCACAGTTATAACAATGTTATCTGTGGTAACTGCTAATTTAGCACCTGGCTTTGGTGCTTTACTTGCTCTTATTTGGGCAAGTGCGGTGTTATCTTCAAGAATCTGCTCGATAAGCACTTCTATTTTACCACCAGTATCTTTGGTGCCATATAGCCGTGCTGGAATAACTTTAGTGTCATTCATTATTAACAAGTCGCCATCTTCTAATAGCGAGTAGATATCATAAAATTTTTTATGTTGTAATTCCCCAGAAATACTATCTAAACAAAGTAATCTGCTTTCTGTACGGTTATCACTAGGAAACTTAGCAATAAGCTCTTCGGGAAGAGTATAATCAAAATCTTTTAAATGCATAAATAAAAATTCAACAGTAAAAATAATTTTAAACTTAAAACTATAAAATTATTGAGGATATATACGTGGCAGATGGAAATGCGGGTTTTCAGCAAGTGATTATAAGTTTTTAGCCAAG
>CAKMZJ010000086.1 GCA_929200395.1 Candidatus Gorgonimonas eunicellae
GTAAAATTCTTTTAAATGAAATAATTTTTTGGGTAAATCATTTATGTTATTGCGAGCAATGGTATTTGCAATAGAATTAAAGCTGAGATTAAATAAATTAATTGTCGATAAAGGAGTAACAGAATATTTATTTAATGGCTGTTTAGCTAATTTAAGGCAGTTAAGATTAGACATTAATACTTCAGATGCTTTGGTATCTAATATCCTTAAAGCCGCTGCTTGTTCTAAATCAAACTTTATAACACTATAATCGTTAGTATTAGCAATTGCAATCAAAAGTAAACTTTTGATTAATAATTCTTGTTGGTTTGTATTATCAATAATAAGTTTATGAAGCATAGAATATTTAATAAATTTATTTTCTAATACGTGGGGATCTTCCCGTCCATTACATCTGCAGATATAGTCTGAGTAGAAATGTTCTGGTTTTTTGACAATTTTTTTTATGAAATTAGTGTTGATAATATAATTACATATAGTGTTTAGCAGTTGACAATTTTTATTTTTTACCGCTGCGTACGTTATTTCAGCTATATTGTCACATGTAAATATAAGTCTATGGTTGTTATAGATATCATCATCTATTTGTTTGCGTTCTTGTTCTAATCCCCAATTAATAAGAAAATTTACAATATTTACTTTGTTTTCTTTAATAGCATCCCAAAGCAACCAATTAATGCATGATTTTATTTTCTCGATACCTTCTAACTCTTCAATATGCTGAAATAAAGTTTGCAAAAAATCAACTGAGCATCCTGTAAATATACATTTTGATATATAACAAGGGTATTTACCTAAGAAATATGGATAATCGTATTCTGTTTTCATATAAATATTTATCTTATTCTTTTGTTGTATAAAATTATAACAAGCTAAATCTATGTCTAACTGTGATGTTTTTATAATATTTATTGCTTTATTGTGTATATTTATGAATCTTGAATTAAATACACATTTAGAGCCCTTAAGGCAGTCCATAGGAGATAATTTTGTGATATTATTAATATAATATGATGGATTTATTTTATTCATTTTTTATTCTTATTTCTAATCTATAGGAAGATATTATTTATATGGTTAGAATATATAAAAGGAGACTGATTATAAATTTTATCAAAAAGTGCCGTAAAACCCGTTCCTTTAGGTCGGGGTAGAAGTCACACATTATATAAAATATCCTAAGTATTAGGTATTAGAAAGTTAAAATTATGGACTGCACTTTTTAGTCAAAGATAAGGATAATAAATGATTGTATCTTTGTCTTAATGCATCAATTTCAATTTCTTCTGCTTTGCTTAAATCCATAAAGGCTATAGCAGGTAAAAATACCAAACCTGCAACTCCTATAGCTACGTTTTTAGATGATTTATCTGTTTTTGGTAATAGTCTATTAATTTCATTTTGAATAAACATCATTTCGTGCATTAAAGCTTCACAGTTTTTATTACTATCTCCTAGTTGTTGGATATTAATAGGATGTGCTTTTCTACCTGCACAACCGACTAATAAAGGAAATATAATGCAACAGATAATTGCTGTTTTTATTTTATTCATAACTGAACCTTATTGATTAATAATTTTTTTAAAAACAAGTTGTTTTTAAATTTTTCTTATAACCTGCTTGTACTCTTTTGATTTATCATTTATATGGGTAAATTAGTTTTTTCATAGATTATAAACAGATCCTTAAACAATAGACAGCGAAAACTTAATAAAGTTACAAATAAAAATTAATAAAAAAATAGTTGTGTTTAGATATTAAAATTATGCACTTAGATTATTGACTTACAATTTAAAGGCTGGTTTTTTTATTTAACTACTCAATAGTAGTTGATAATTTTTTATGGTAATATTAGCCAAATTAATTAAATAATTAACTTGAGAGTTATTATGAAAAGAGAATTAGCAATAGAGTTTTCTCGTGCAACTGAAGTAGCGGCTTTAGCGGCGTATAAACTACTTGGTCGTGGAGATAAAAACGCAGCCGATCAAGCAGCTGTTACTGCTATGAGAGTTATGTTAAATAAGGTTGATATTAACGGTGAAGTTGTTATAGGTGAAGGTGAAATCGACGATGCTCCTATGCTTTATATAGGAGAATCCGTAGGGACTAAGCATGGAGTCGATGTCGATATAGCTGTTGATCCTGTAGAAGGCACTAGAATGACAGCTTTAGGTCAAAATAATGCAGTTTCTGTATTAGCAGCCGCAGAAAAAGGTTCGTTATTACAGGCTCCAGACATGTATATGGAAAAATTAGTATGTCGACCGGAAGCTAAAGGAAAAATAGATTTATCAAAATCGCTTGCAGAAAACTTAAAAACTATTGCTAAATGTGCAAACAAACCTCTTGAAAAACTTACCGTAGCAATACTAGCTAAACCTAGACATGATGAAATAATTAAAAAGCTATATACTTTAGGAGTAAAAGTATTTGCTTTTCCCGATGGAGATGTTGCCGCGTCTATTCTTACTTGTATGCCCGATAGCGAAGTAGATGTAATGTATGGAATAGGAGGTGCTCCTGAAGGTGTTATTAGTGCTGCTGTAATTAGGGCTTTAGGAGGTGATATGCAGGCTAAGTTACTAACTAGAGATATCGCAAAAGGAGCAACATTAGAAAATATTGATCATGGTAAAGTTGAAAAGCAACGTTGTTCTCAAATGGGTGTCACCCCAGGTGATATTTTAACATTAGAACAAATGGTAAAGTCGGATCATATAATATTTTCTGCTACTGGAATTACTAATGGTGATTTATTGCAAGGCATAACTCGCAATGACAACATAGCAACAACCGAGACTTTAGTTATTAGAGGTAAATCAAGAACTATTAGAAGAATTAAATCAATTCATTACCTTGACCGTAAAGATAGCGAATTAAAAGATATTTTACTTTAAATAGAAATTATACACGTGGATACATTAAAATATGATTATAAGCTTAATTGCTGCTATTGCATCAAATAATGTCATAGGATGTGATAATAAAATACCATGGCATTTACCTGAAGACTTGCAATATTTTAAATCAGTTACTATGAATAAACCCATGATTATGGGGCGTAAAACCTTTGAGTCTTTACCTGGTGTGTTGCCGAAACGTGAACATATTGTAATTAGTAGAAAGACAAGCTCTAGTGCTAATAAACAGCACCCCAATGTACATTGGGTTACTAGTTTTGATGCAGCGATCGACTATGCTAAGCAATTTTTACATCAGCAAAACCAAGAGATAATGGTAATAGGTGGTGGGCAAATATATCAACAAGCTATATCTATAGCTGAACGTATTTACTTAACCCGCTTAGATAAAGAATATTCAGGGAATGTAAAATTTCCTGATATTGATTTGCAATTTTGGGAGTTATCCGAGCAACAAGAAAAGCGTTCCGAAAGGCATCCAGAAATAACATATAAGATACAAACATATACACGCAATAGTTAAAAAATTTTAAAGCCCAAGATGTTGCTAATTTTTTATAATTAATTAACTGCTAATAATTTTATTTCTGATTGTTCATCATTTGTAGAATTTACTAAAATATGACTACCATTATTAGTATATTTCACTGTTTCTATATGAGGCATATCTATGTTTAGTGTTAATTTATTATCCCATTTATAAGTATCACTAGGTGTAAAAATTTTAATTATATTATTATAAGCGACAAGTAGCTGACAAAAATATGGATTAAACATAATATATTTTTTAGTATCTTTAGGAGTATCTATAGTAAAAGATTGTAAATCTTTATTAGCTAATATATTTGTTTCGCTTCTAATAGCTAAGGTGTTTCCTTGGCTACTATTAGCAGTTATTTTTTCACAGTTGCATAAATTGTAAACTATAGTTTTATTTGAAGAAATTACAGCGAAATGATGTTCTTTTGCACTAAATTTTACTATCTTTCTATTAGCTTCAGTATCAATATTAATAATATTGTGCCATTCATTGAGGTTATTTTTTCGATATAATTTTATAACATAATCTTCTAGGGTATATATAGCAATATAGTTGTTATTATTACTTATACATGCTTTACCAGAAGTATTATTTAGCTCGCAGTTTGTTCTAGTAATATTATTTACTGAGTTTAAATTACTTAATATTATTATATTGCTTCCATGATTAATTACAACTGTGTTGCTATCACTGCTAAAACAGGAATTAGCATAATTATTAGTACGAAAAAAATTGTCTTGTCGAATAGAATATATTTTTTCATATTTTTTGCTATTTAATTTATAAATAATTGTTGTATTGTTTATTGATGTAGTAGCTATATATTCGCTATTTATAGAAAACTTAATACTAGTAATAGAACTGTCATGCTTAACTAAATACATTATATTTAGATTAGCTTTTACACTTTCTAATGATAAAATGGAAACATGACCATTGTTTTCTCCTGCAGCATAATACTTATTATTAAAACTAAATGTAGCTGTAGTTAACCTGCTTGGATTATAACTTATAATATGTTGTTCCCATATTTTTAAATTATCTGACTGCCTCCAAAGAAATATGATATTTCTCTTGATAACAGACAGATATTTTCCGTTTGGAGTAAAAAAAATAAATTTTTCTGAATTAATCTTTACACTTTTAAAATCGTGATTATTGTCTATTTCCCAGTTGTCTGCTGGGGTTAAATATATTAGCGTTATCTTTTTATTAATGTCCATTACAATTATACTTTCATAATTAGGACTAAATCTAGCATACTCTATATGTTGTGAAATATTTAATTCATTTTGTATATTTAATTTTTTGTTTTTATCTAATTTATAAATTTTTATTAATCCAGTTAAATAGGCTATAAATAAATTAGTGTTGTCACTACTATAACCTACAGATACCGCTATATCATTATGCATAGATATAAATTTAGTTTCTGCTTTTGTGCTAGTAGCTAGTTGCATAGTTTTAGTTATATAAAAAAATAAAGTTTTATAGAATGTGTTAATATTTTGAATATTATCTAAATAATTTAGTGTGTTATCTGTATTACTAAAATTTTTTAGCCATGATTTTAGGTGCTTATTATAGTTGTTTTTATTGAATATTAATTTAATTTTTCTTTGTGAGATAGCTGGGTATTCTGAAAATATCTCTTGAGCCATATAAAAATTATTACGGTAGTATTTAGATACAGCAGAAAACTTTTTGCATACTAAAGAAGTGCAACAAAGATCTTTTAGATCTAGTTTAGCAAAAATTTCATCAAGCAGTTCATTAGGGATATTAGTTATATAACAACTATAGTTTGTTTCGATAGATGAGTTTCTATCATATAAATTATGGTTAGCATTATTATTTACTGCTGTAGTATTTGCAGGCAAATAATTGTTATTTACTAAATTAGTTGTTTCAGGTATCAAATTAGATGCAAGTATATTATAGTTCGATATTGATATATTATTCATTAGATTATTTTAATATTTGTAAGCTTAGATGTTATCATAGTATGAAATAAAAGTAACAACCTTGTATTTAAAGTATTTTGTAGTTTTGTATAGAATGTTTGTTTATTATGATTGGTATTTTATTGCTAATCAAGTATTATTTTGTATAATGATAGCAGTACAAACAATATAATTAAAATATAGCTATATTTACTTGAAAAGCGGTATAAATATGTTAGAAGTTTTAACCATCTTACCAAGTTAAAAAGTTATAAAGTTGAATTATGTGTGTATCTCAAAGTGTTAAATATTTTTATGCTAATTTAAAGCATCCTATATTGATAATAAAATTAAAATATTTACAAGGTTAAAAAATAAATGCAACTAATAAAAACAATAAATACAATATTTATATCTATATTATTTATAACAGTAATATCACATGCAAACGATGAAAAACTTCCAGAAAATACTATTATCGGAAGTCAATATGAAACTTTATTTTATGATTTTAAAAATACTAAAAGTTATAAAATATTAAATTGGTTTCCAGAGCATGCTCTATCAAACTTTCCAAACTTTACCGAAGAAGTTAAAAATAGAATTGTATCATCGACTTCAACTTTTGCAACTATTGCTCTGTACTATTTATTATGTATGTATTTAGATATAATTCCATATGATAATTTATTTAATTTAGCTTTTAAACTATTATTAATAGATTGTTTTTTTGTCGCTACAAATATTCTAATAAAACCTAATGCTATACTAAGCTTAATATCTATGTTTTATTATGTTTATGATGATATGATTTCTCCAATACATATGCTTTCTGTCATGATGTCTTCTTTTGATATTGGCATGGATTTTTCTAGTGTCTTTATTGTAAGTTCATTATTAATTAGCGGTTTTTATACTATGAGTATAAAAGTTAGTAGTAGATGCAACTTAGTTAATAGAATTATTAACGAAAATCAAAAGATGGAAAAAGATTCTGTAGAAATAAATGATTCTAATTATGCAAACAAATTAAAAGTTTTTAATGGCCTTATAAATAATAATAGCAATGTTTATTTATGCAATAATAATATTACCGCTAATGATAATTTTTATATGAGATTATTTTCATGGTTTAACGATACTAGGCGTTCATCTTTGTGCAATCAAAAAAAAGAGATAAAATCAAATATTGATGTTCATTTAAATAAATATGACTCAGTAGAATTAAAAAATAAATGCATGTTATTTCTTAAAGAAACTGGTGTGGGATTGTTATCTAGTGATTGTAAGCAACTAACTGATGTGATATCTATTCCAAACAATAGTTATAAATTGTTGTTTGAGTTAAGAAAGAATCCTAAGAAAATAACTAGCAGTAACTTGATTAGTTTATTGCAATCAAAAGATGTGTTAAATGTAGAGATAAATGATATAGAAAGCCCTATAATGTCAAATAGGTACAACTCTTTTATTATTGTAAGGGATAATAAAAGCTATTACTTATTAATTAAATATGATACCTTCAATGCAAATTATATTTTTAAAGTTATGTTGTTTTTTGCTAGTTTTAATAGCGCTAAAATAAATATATTTAACTCTGATGCTGACAATAGCATTATTATTAAATACAATAACACACATCAAATTAGAGAGGCCTTAAAAACAATAATAAAAATATTTGACTGCAATAGTACAAATACTGCACTTTATAAAGTTAGTGAATTAAGTAGCTAAAACACTTTTTATTAAAAAACAGGAAACTATATGCTACATTTAATAAAAAGAATATTTATTATTTTTATGTTATTACAAATTAATTTTAGTTGTGCTAATGATGTTTTACAACAAATAGATAATTTTTGTAATACAAAATGCCACCATGCTAATAGTAGTGCATTTTATAAAAATTTTCAAAATATTGATAAAGCTAATGAGTTAATCTGTAGTTTTAGTAAAAGGTTTACGTGCCTTAAGTATGTTTTTGGTACTATATTATTGCAATGTTTAACATTATATTATTTCAATATAGATAATAGCTCGTCTTTACTAAAAACTGCTATAGAGTTATTTGCTATAGAGGTTATTTTAACAATAATAAAAGATAATTATATATCAAATGATTATCTGCATTCATTTGTAGAATTTTATCAAATCTTTTTTGATTTTATCCTACCTATACATGCTAGTTCTACTATATCAAATATTATGGAGGAATTACCTGATACAGACGTTATAGATAATATTTTGCCAATTTTAGTACACGCATCTAGTGTGTCTAATACTTTTTTGCAATCATATTATCATTTCACTAAACCTACAGATAATAATGATAATGAAAATTGCGACACTAAAGTAACTTTTTTGCAGCGTTGTCTAAAAGAGAAAAAAGATATTTTTATTTATTCTGATTTATTGAATACAGATAAAGCAAAAAATGTATTCTTTGATAGATTTTGTCAGTGGTTTGTTAATCATAAATATGAAAATAGAAAAATAGCAGAATATAAAAATATACATAAAGAAAATAATGAAATAATAAACAAGGATTTTAATCTTAAAATTAGTAAATTATCCGAAAAAGAAACATTAACTGATGCTCTTTTATATTCTTTATTACAAAAAAATAGTTATTTAGTTTTAGAGGCTAGTATCATGAATGATACAAAACATGATAATAAATATCAATACCTAGCAATTGTTAATTATGAAGGAAAATATTTTGCACTAATAGGATTATATATAGATAGTAAACTATTAGATTCTAACTTACAGCTTTATATGAAAATTAATTCTATACACTCGCAAAAATATATTTTTATGATAATTAAATTTGATAGCGAAAATGAATTATTTAATCTTAAAAAAGAAATTATTAATGAATTTGGCGAATGCGTTAGTAGTATTGATATTTTTAAATTTGATAAATTAATAGAATAAGATAAAACTTTATACATATCGCATTATCAAAGTAAACAGTACAAAAATTTATATTAATCACAGATAGTAATTACATTATAACTTTATCTGTATACACCTAGCATTTCCAACATATAGGTGTAAGGCATTATTCAGTGGTGTTTTTGTTATCAAAATCAAGGAGCAATATTTTAGTGAAAATAAGACTAACGCCATTGATTATTCCTTTAAAAGGAAAGTTAGGTCCATGAGTTAATCCCAAACTTACTTCAGTTTTACCAAATGCATGCAAATTTTTATAATTCCATTGATCATCTAGTTCGTTAGGATAAAGTTCTGGATTTAGAGAGTGCGTTTGTAAAATATCTACTATATAATTTGGAGCATAAGTTGTTTTGATAGTTTCGTTGCTAGAAGAGTTGTCTATTTTCCAGTTGCTATAAAGTTTAGGAGCAATAGTGGTCCAATATATAATTTCTTGAGCCGAACGTTTTAACCATTTAGCATAATCTTCATCTGTCAGCTGTATAATTGATTGTACGTTAGTATTGTTATTTTCAAAGTATTCTATTAAAAAAGTATTTAAGATTTCTTCAATAAATAATTGTACCTCAGCTACTATTTTGGGGTTGGTAAAATTATAATTTGTTGCGTTTCTTTTCCCACGAGCATAGAGAACAAAAATAGCAATGATATTATCGAGCAATGCACCAAAGTAAAGCACTATTTGACTAATATTGTTAGGGTAGTGCGTGCACATATCTCTTTTATTAAAAAAAGTATTATAGTAATTAAAATAACTACAGTCGCCAAGATCTCTAAGACCTGAGTAGCTAATATCCGATCTTTGTGTTTTTGATATCCATTCTCTAATAGAGCTAGGATAATAATCGCAGTTCTTAATATCAGAATAGTAATATTTTATTTTTGCAAAAAATATAGAACTCCATCCTATTGAACTATGAATTCCATGTTGTGATTCTATAATACTATCGAATGTTACTCCATAGCTAGCAAGCTTAGCAATATCGGCTATTGCTTTTTTAAAACCTTGTTCAGTTGCTTCATTATCATTAGCACCTACATATTTAACATAATTTGGAGAAGCTGTAAAACAATATCCGTATAGATATTTATCATTATTTTGATGATAAATTTCAAGAGAATCTTTAAATTTATAACTAAGAACTTTTTTAGGCAGTTTAAATAAATACTTACTAACAGGAATTTCACTTTTTAAAGTATCTGTTATATTGAGCTCTAATAAAGCTAAATGCATAGCTTGTTCTTTAATAAATTCATCCCAGTTTTCGTCTTTACGTTGAAATTTAAGATAAAAACATTGATTGTCGTTATCTGTAACCTGTAGTGTTCTACCGCCACATATTGTTTTATTATACTTAGTACTTTCTAATAAAAAGGTTAAATCTTGCTCTTCTTCGGGAGATTTAGTAGTTAAATTATCATTGATTTGTCGGCGTAATTGCATTCCTTTATTAAAATTAGCTGGTGTAAAAGTATTATTGCGATAAGAAGCTATAATTAACCAAGAAAAAAATGGATTGTGTTTTTCAAAAATGCTATTGTATTCTGAAGCACATAATAATTCAGAGTTAAATTCTCTGCTAGGGTTGAATGCTTTGGCTCTAGATATTATGTTTTTAAATTGCTCTTTTGATATTATTTCAAATAGTTTATTTTTTCTTTGTAAGTTAGAAGATAAATAACGTCTATCTTTCAAAGCTGTTTTAGCAATAGCGTTTTCTAATTCATGCCTTAAGGGTTGTAGTTCGGCTATTTTAGTTAAAAACACTTGCATACCAACTTTATTATAAGTAGCTTCATATTTTGCAAATTTAGCTGGATTAAATCGTCTTTTGCCCAGTTTAATAATTAAAGTTAACCAATCATCATCAGTAAAATTTTGAGTATCATTATTAATATATTGCTGAATTAAATTATTGTAATGATTATATTTATAATCTTTGATACTAAAAAAAAGTTTGTTTTTAACAACAGGCTGATGTGGCTGGGCTTCAGTTTGATCTGTCGGTAAATATTTTTTAGTTGTTTTAGATGTAATGTCATTAGTTTTATTAGTATAATCATTAATTTTATTATTATTGATTAATATCTCTGGCAGCATGGTAAATCCTTTTCTTAAAAATAATATCTTGTTAGGACTTAAGCATTGACAGTTTTTTTTAGTTTATGTAAGGTATAGAAACAGTTGCTTTTTAGTTAAAAAATAATATAAATTCTATAAAGATTAGTGTTTTTCACATTAGCGATAAATCTTAATAAATACCTTAATTTTAATGATATCATGTATAATTTTGCTTTGTCAATTCCTAAGTTATATACAGGTGGCAGATGAAAATGCTAGGTTTCAGGGCTAAAGAAAAAGATCTAATTCGAGGCAAAATACTGCAGGAATGCAAGTGCATTTCAAAGTGTTTTAAC
>CAKMZJ010000087.1 GCA_929200395.1 Candidatus Gorgonimonas eunicellae
ATGTCTGTCACTAGCTTCACATTCAGCAGTAGTTTGCCAAGAATTTTGCTGTTGGGATTGAAAAAAAACACCAGTCTGTTGAAAGCCTTCATAATTAGTTCCATATCCAACAGGATTTAGCGAAGGGTTATGGTGCTGCTCTCCTTGTGTGACTTGAACAGCAAAGTTATTAAGTTGAGAATGACCAGGAATAAATTCTGGCGCATCAGCCCTTAATTGTAACTTGGGTTGTAACTTGGAAATAAATTCTGCTGCATGAATATTTAGCGTTGTTTCTGCAGAAGAAGAAGTGGTAGTGGATCTAGTTGCGGGTTGTTGGTTATATTGTCCAGTTATAGGATAACTCATAACATCGTCCTTGAGGTTACATATGAATATCTAAAGGTTATTATTAATAATATTTGATATAGAAAAACTTTTGATTTTACCAGTTAAAAGATTTATAGTCAAGTAATATTAAATTTATATTTGTATAAGGTGTTAATTTTAACTAGTCTCCTTAATTTAGACTTAAAAAATGGAATTATATAGAAGGTTGGCTAACTGTCACGTGTATATATGGCTATTTTTATCAAGAAAATTATATTTTTTGTATAAATAGGTTTATTTTATATTAAAATGATGTTAGTATAACCCCACATGGTCGTTGTTATCTGTTGGCTGTAAATATGCGTGGTCAACCGTAGGCTAAATAAACGTAGCATATTATCTGGAGATTATAAATGTCTTTAACAAATAAAGAGAAATCAAATATTATCAAAGAGTATGGACGCTCTGAATCTGACAGTGGCTCTCCTGAAGTGCAAGTTGCTCTTTTGACAACAAATATCAATGGTTTGCAAAAACACTTTAAGGAAAATCACAAAGATCACCATTCTCGTGTTGGTTTAATACGTATGGTTAATAGACGTAGAAGGTTGCTAGAATACTTAAAACGTAAAAAAGCAACATCATACAAGCAGTTAATAACTAAGCTAGGCTTAAGACGTTAATTTTTGCCGCACATTTTAATACTGATAATTAGACATACACCTTCTTAGAGAAAGTGTATGTTATTAAAAAAGTCTGCTAGAGTAGAGAGATATCTCCTAGCACGTTCGCTATTAATAGTAATGAATAACATTATTAAAATTAGTAATTTGTCTGAATAAAATAATCCCTCGATTTTTATCTGCAAGGCATATATGTGCGTCTTCTATTTGAAACTACGCCATTTTGCAAGTAACTTTTGTGGTTAAACTTCGTTATACTGCTAATGTATACAAAATAAATTCTTAGTCTGATAAACTATAAATTACTTATTTAAGCAGTATATACACGTGGCAGATGAAAACTCGCATTTCCAACTGCCATGTGTATACACACTCCTTACTTGAAAAAATGTAATTTCAGGGATGATAAAAGAGAAAAAAGGTTTAATTCGAAACGAAATACCCACCCGAATACAAACTATATCTCAATGTGTGTATAACAGTTAATAAAAAAAATAGACGCTACTAAGTTATAGTCATATACTAGAATTTAATAATATGCATCTTCAAGTTTAACGCGTATAAATTAGTTTTTAATACGACTTGTTATAGAATAAATAAGATTATATCAAAAATTAAGTCATTGTATTTATTAAGATAAACAGATTTAAAATCTAGGTAAAGTAGCTTTAGATCGATGATTACATAGTCATTTATATTCTAAAGTAAAAAGGCGAAGAAACATCCATAGAGCCTTTAAATTATAGCTTTTAGCATTATTTTTTAATGTAATGCTTATTATTTAATGCGGTAAAATATCTTTAAAAGAGGAATAGGAATTGAGTACAAGCAATAGAATAAACACTAAAACATTTACATTTTGCAATCAAGAAATAACGCTGGAAACTGGTAAAATAGCGCGTCAAGCTATGGGTTCTGTATTAGCTACTATGGGTAATTTACAAATATTAGCTACCGTAGTTGCTGAGAAAGAAGCAAAAGAAAAGCGTGATTTTTTTCCACTATCTGTACATTATGTAGAAAAGAGTTATGCTACTGGTCGTATACCAGGTGGATTTAATAAGAGGGAAGGTAAACCTTCAGACCAAGAAACTTTAATATCAAGATTAATAGACAGACCACTGCGACCTTTATTCCCTAAAGGTTTTATGAATGAAGTTCAAGTTATTCTTACTGTTATATCAGCAGACAAAAACACCCCTCCAGATGTGCTAGCTATGATTGCAGCTTCTGCTGCTTTAAGTATTTCAGGAATACCATTTAATGGACCTATCGGGGCTGCTAGAGTTGGTCTTACCGAACAACAAGGCTATATTTTAAATCCAACTTATGAGCAACTGCAAGAATCTGAACTTGATATGGTAGTTGCTGGTTCTAAAAGTTCTGTATTAATGGTTGAGTCAGATGCTCAGGAATTAACCGAAGATGAAATGCTTGGAGCCATATTATTTGCACATAAAGAATATAGTGCAGCAATAGATGCTATTAATGAATTTGCAGCTGCAGTAAACACTCCTTTATTAACATGGGAACCACCAGTTACAGATTTACCTACTGTAGAATTTGTTAAAGAAAAATACAGCAAAGGTATTGAAGAAGCATACTGCATAAAATCTAAAGTAGATCGTAATCAAAAATTAAATATTTTAAGAAAAGAAGCTAGTTCTATATCGTTACCAGAAGATAGCGAGTTAAAAACAGAAGAAATTCCACAAATTTTTAGTAATTTAGAAAAAGCAATTGTTCGTCATAGTATTATATCTGGCAACAATAGAATAGATGGACGAGATACTACAACAGTAAGAGATATAAGCTCTGAGTCTGGCTTGTTGAAAAAAACCCACGGATCAGCATTATTTACTCGTGGAGAAACTCAAGCATTAGTAGTTACTACTTTAGGTAATAGTCGCGACCGTCAAACTATTGATTCTATCTTTGGAGAATCAAAAGAGAACTTCATGCTACACTATAATTTCCCCCCTTATTCTGTTGGGGAATGCGGAAGATTTGGTGGCTTTCCTGGAAGACGTGAAGTAGGGCACGGGACATTAGCAAAACGTTCTTTAAAAGCAGTTATGCCTTCGCTAGAAGAGTTTCCTTACAGTATACGCGTAGTATCTGAAATTACAGAGTCTAATGGTTCAAGCTCTATGGCTTCTGTATGTGGCGCAACTTTAGCGCTACTTGATGCTGGTGTTCCTTTATCTGAGCCAGTAGCTGGTATTGCAATGGGCCTAATAAAAGAAGATAAAAACGTAAAAGTTCTTACTGATATTTTAGGCGATGAAGATCATCTAGGTGATATGGATTTTAAAGTTGCTGGGACAAAAAATGGTGTAACTGCTCTACAAATGGATATGAAAATATCTGAAATAGATGAGCAGATAATGGAAACAGCTTTAGAACAAGCCCGTAGAGCTAGATTGTATATATTAGACAAAATGAAAGGTAGCATTACTAATACAACAGGTGAGTTATCTGCTAATGCTCCTATGACTAAATCATTTACCGTATCTCAAGATAAAATTCGTGATATAATCGGTAAAGGTGGTAGCAATATAAGATCTATCTGCGAGCAAACAGGTGCAAATATTGAGATAAGCGACGATGGAGTTGTAAAGGTTTTTGGTGCGACTAAAGCTATATGCGAAGAGGCCTGCGATACAATTTATGGTTATATCGAAGAAGTAGAAATAGGTAAAACTTATATGGGAACCGTAAGCAAGGTAGCTGATTTTGGAGCTTTTGTAAGAGTATTACCAGGGCAAGATGGCTTATTACACATTTCTCAAGTAGCAGATCATCGTATAGACAATGTCCATGATTATTTATATGAAGGGCAAATACTTGAAGTGATTGTTGCTAGTTTAGATAATCGTGGAAGAATAAAATTAAACCTTAAACAGCCTTTTGCTGCAAAGAATAAAAAATAATAAAATTATTATTTTTTGATGCTTGTTCTCAGTGATAATATTTAGCTTAATAAATATTATCTACTGTATGTACACTTTCAGATCAAAGATGAATGATTTAGCAGTTGATTATAAGTTTTTAGCCAACCTAATATTTTGCGGGTTTAGTATCGATTAACCTAAAAGTATTAATACAGGATAAAATCTTAAATGCTAAAAACTAAAAAGATGAGGGGTGCGAAAGCAATTAAACCTTTTTATTTAGCTATGAAATCTTATATTTCCATCTTTTATTTTATAATAGAAGATGTGTTCCTAAATGATCAAATATTGTTGTCTTGTTTTTAATTAACTTTGTGGTTTCTTTTAAATGCTATGAATTTTTGCTGGTTTATTGTTTGTTATTCAAACTAAAGGCTTCATAGAAAAGTTCTAGTTTTACTTTATGAAAGTATAGCGAGAGCTAACTTATTAGTTACTATTTTGTAGTATTTCAGGTCTATGATCTTAGAAAGATTCAAGTGATAGATGTATACATATTCAATTACAAAGCGTATGTAATTTTAAAGTAAAAATACAATACAACCAATATTATAAATACTTTACATTTTCACTGGTAAAACATAATGAATTTAAAATTAAATAATAAGGACTCATATTCTATTGCAGATTGGTGTTTATTTATAATACCTTCCTTGATAGGTATTATCTGTTTTATGATCCCATTAAATTTAGAAAATAGCTATATTGTTCCTATAGCTTATATTTCAACTAAAATAAAATCAGAGTTTGGTCCTTATCTTCCAAGTATAATTGTGATTATCTCGTTAATATCTGGGTTTTTAACCATACTTTTTAGAGTAATTCCACCAACAAGAACTAAAAGAAACACATTTTTGCTAAATCTATTTTCTCCTACAAACATTTGGATGCTTATAAGAATTTTAGGGGGGGGGTTTATAGTAATGACTTTTTTTAAAGTAGGACCTTCATTTATTCATGATGCTAATACTGGGGGGTTAGTACTATTTGAATTGCTTCCTACCTTGTTATCTATTTTTATAATTGCTCCTTTATTATTGCCATTGTTAATTAGTTTTGGTCTTTTAGAGTTTGTGGGAAGCATTATGTCACGGGTTATGCGACCTATATTTGGTCTTCCAGGGAGGTCGGCAGTAGATTGTGTGGCATCTTGGTTGGGAGATTGTAGCGTTGCTATTATGATGACAAGCAATCAGTATGAGAATGGATATTATACGAAAAAAGAAGCAGCAGTTATTGCCACTAATTTTTCATTGGTTTCCATTACTTTTTCATTGGTAGTAATTACACAGGTCGGTTTAGAGCATATGTTTGTTCAATTTTACTTTACTGTTTGTGTATCTGGTTTGTTAACAGCAATAATTGTTCCACGAATACCGCCTTTATCAAGAAAGCCAGATGTATACATAACAGGAAATGAAAAAAAAGCATCAAGCTATGATAAATTAAATGGTAGTTTGTTTAAATTAGGAATTATAAAAGCATTAAATAAAGCTAGCAATACCAAAGAAATAACAAACTTATTTGTTGATGCAATAAAAAGCACCTGCGATTTAATTATTTCTGTTATACCTTCTGTTATGGCTATTGGGACAGTATCCTTAATAATTTCTGAATATACTAATATATTTGATTACTTAGGAATTCCATTTATACCCATTCTAAAACTACTACATATACCAGAAGCAGAGCAAGCAGCTTCAGCTATTTTATTAGGCTTTACAGATATGTTTATACCTTCTATAGTAGCTACTTCATTCAAAACAGATATTACTAAATTTACAATAGCAGCAGTTTCTTTAGTGCAGCTGATTTATTTATCTGAAGTCGGTGCTTTATTATTAGGTAGTAAACTGCCATTATCTTTATTAGACTTAGCTATTATTTTTATTCAGCGTACACTTATAAGTCTTCCTATTATCGCTGCTTTAGCACATTATTTTTGCTAATGTTGTCTTGCGATAGGTTGTTAAGCGTAAAACAAGAATTAAAAATATACCTTTGAGTAAAAATAAGCTTGAAAATTAGCTAGTAGACCTTATATATTTATATTAGATTTTATGTTTACGCTTTTAGGATTATTATAAAAGCAAAGTAGTAACCCAAGTTGAATAATAATAGTAGTATAGGTATAAAGGTTTCACTTAAAGTGTATACTTATATACTTTCTACTTAAATGTCTACACAGATTACAATTTAAAACGTAGGTTTTTAGCAAAAATTTATTGAATTTTATCTTAGGCGACCTTTAAAAATTAAGCTGTAGTGCTGAATTAAGAAATAGCCACACAAAAATAATGTAATCTATAAAACTAAAGGATAGTTAATGAGAGATAGTATTTTTTGCATGGCAGTAGGAATAGGAACTAAAGCAAAAGACGATAATTGGCTAGAAGTTTATTATCCTATGCCTATTTTAAATCCTAGTATAGATGTGATCCAATCTATAGAAAAGCTACTAAAAATAAAAGAGGGCGGTAATGTATCTATTGAACTAAATAGTAAGAACTGTCATGCTCTAGAAGATCTATTTGTTGATATGAAGCATGAAAGTTTATCTAAAATAATGTTAACTTTAGAAGAAAGTAGATGTCCAAGAGTTTTAACTATTTTATATAACGATACGCCTCCACAAAATTCAGCTGAAGCATATTTGAAGCTACATCTATTGTCTCATCGTTTTGCAAAGCCTAATAATATTAATTTAGATGGTATTTTTAATGTGCTCCCGACAGTAGCCTGGACATCTCAAGGGCCAATAGATCCTGAAGAATTAGCATTTAAAAGGCTAGACTTCAGGCAAAAGGGCATACCATTAAATGTTTATTCGATAGATAAATTTCCTAAAATGGCAGATTATATAGTTCCTAGCGATGTACGTATAGCAGATTCTTCACGAGTGAGATTAGGAGCATATATTGGTAAAGGTACTACAATAATGCATGAAGGATTTGTTAATTTTAATGCTGGAACAGAAGGCCCTAGTATGATTGAAGGTAGGGTTTCTTCTGGAGTTGTGGTTGGTAAAGGCTCTGATTTAGGTGGTGGCTGTAGTACTTTAGGAACTTTATCTGGTGGTAATGATACTATTATATCTATAGGAGAAAACTGCTTAATAGGGGCTAATGCTGGAGTAGGTATTTCCCTTGGTAATAACTGCACAGTAGAAGCAGGTTTATACCTTACTGGAGTTAGTAAAGTTACGTTAGTAGATGATATTGCAAATGAATTAGCCAGTACCGTAGTTAAAGCACATTCTTTAGCTGATAAGGAAAATTTACTATTTAGACGTAACTCTATTTCAGGAAAAATAGAATGTTTGCTTAAAAAAAATACGGTAATTCTAAATAAAGATTTACATGACAATAATTAAAAATAAATATATTATAATTTTAAACTTTAGTCTTTTGTTGGCAGTACTAATAATATTAAAAATTTACTGTCTATATTAAGTATTATTTAACATTATAGCATCAAGATATAATGTTTAGATGACTAAAAGACTATTGTGCGTATAAAGTTTCAACAACCTAAAGGTGTATAGTTTATTAACTTGTGTTTGCATAGGTAACTTATTAACATTAAGAGCCATAGTAAACATTAACAACACTCTGAAAACTACAGAAAAACTTTTAATATAATAATAAAAATTACTTGCTGAAAAGACCTATCTTTAGGTAGAAGGCTATAAAATACAGATTTCGTATTTTATACTTTGTCGCTTAATCATTAATTCGAATATTAATCTTTCAACTATAGTTTTTGTGATACTACAAAGTTATATCTTACTTTAACTCTTTAAAAAGCGGCTCTACTTGCTAATGACAACGATAAATGAAATAATATCTGTTAGTGAAAAAACTGACAAAGGTAAATTAGTAAGCCATATACTAGACGATTTTTTAAGTAAATAAAGCTACATACACATCATAGGTGAAAGGCTAGACTTGCAACTATTAGGTGTGTAGTACCATTAAATTGGGTAAGTAGATATCTTGCTTAATAAGCTAAAAATTACTTGCTGAAAAGACGTATCTTCAAGTAAAAGGTGTAGAGTAGCATATTATAAGGTTTTAATATGTTACTTTAAAAATATTTACAATACCGATAAAAAGCTATTTAGTAAATTATAAATGTTAGTAGATGGAAGAATTTAATGGTAAAAGTTAGAGAATATCATCTTGAATTAGAAAATGGCTCTATAGATATTGATGAGTGGCTAGATCTTTTAAAGCATAATTATGGCTACACAAATCTTAGCATGCTCAAAAAAGCTCTAATGATAATAGGGAGGTTGACATCTCATAGAAAATCTTATGGCAATGAAGATTCTAGATCTGCTAACAACCTTTCTTATTTAACTATAGCTTTAGATTTAGTGCATATTTTAGCTAGTTTACATTTAGATATAAACTCATTGATAGTCGCAGCTTTTTATTATCCTATTAATGATAATATTTTAGCTATGGAAGATATGATTGATCATTTTAATGGCTCTATAGTAAAGCTCATGGCAAATGTACATGGTATGGTTGCTATAAGTGAGTATTACGGCAATAGAAATAAATCAGATAATTATAAAGATCAGTCAATTAAAATAAGAAAAATGCTAATTGCTATTATTGATGATCCTCGCGTTGCTTTAATAAAACTAGCAGAGAGGTGTTGTATCATGCGGGAGTTAAAATATTACCCGCAAAAGTTAAGAGAAAAAATAGCTAACGAAGTATTTGAAGTCTACGCTCCTTTAGCCCATAGACTTAATATAGGGTGTATAAAATGGGAGCTAGAAGATCTATCATTTCGCTATATGAAACCACAGGAATATAAACGTATAGCACTATTATTAGATGGCAAAAGATTAAATCGTGAGCAATATATAAGTAAAGTGATAGAAAAATTGCAGCAACATTTATCTAGTTCAGGAATAAGTGCAAAAGTAACAGGTAGAGTAAAACATATTTATAGTATATGGCGAAAATTACAAAAGAAAAATACTGAGTTTGAAAAACTTTATGATATTAGAGCAGTAAGAATAACAACACAAACTATAGAAGATTGTTACGTAGTCTTGAGTATAGTACATTCTTTATGGGGTTATATACCACAAGAGTTTGATGATTACATCGCCACTCCTAAAGAAAATGGCTACAGATCGTTGCATACAGCTGTATTTGGGCCAGAAGAGAAAACTCTAGAGATTCAAATACGTACTAAGGATATGCACCAAGAAGCAGAACTTGGGGTGTGCTCTCACTGGAAGTATAAAGAGTCACATTATGAAACGACTGATAATTCCGATGAGAAAATCTCTTGGTTGCGCCAGGTTATGAAATGGAATGATGAAATAAGTAGCACAGAAAATCAAGAAGAAAAAACTAAGTTTGTTGAACATAATAGAACCTATGTATTTACTAAAGATTCTCATGTGATCGATTTAGAAAAAGGATCAACACCTATTGACTTTGCATATAAAATACATACAGATATAGGCAATCGTTGCTGTGGCGCTAAGATATTTGGGGAAATAGTTCCGCTAAATTATGTTCTAAAAACTGGTGATCAAGTTGAAATACTTATTTCCAATCGTGCTACGCCTAGTTTAGATTGGCTAAATAACAATTTAAGGTATATATACTCTAAGCGTACTAAAACAAAAATTTTATCATGGTTTAATAAAAACTCAGTAAATAGTAATAAAGTAGAACGCACAAAAGAAGTGCTAATAGAAGAATTAAAAAAGCACGACTTAGAAAGTATAGATATAAAACAGCTAAGTAAAAAGTTAGGATTTAATACCACTGATAGCTTGCTAGTAGCTATAAATAATAACAAGATTAAATTAAAGTATGTTTTACAGGTCGCCACAGAAATTTTATCCAAAAGGCAAAAAAAATGCTTGGCGACGGAAACAAACAATAATTATACAACAATAAAACGTATTTATAATGCTAATGTAAGTGTTGCAGGTGAAAAAAATTTAGTAACAAAAATTGCAGGGTGCTGTAAGCCTATTGCAGGAGATTCTATAGTAGGATATATAACTAAAAATAATGGTATCACAATACATAGAAGTAGTTGTAAAAATATCAAACAGTTAAAAAAAATTAACGAAAATCGTATGATTGCAGTTTCTTGGATATCTGGGGGATCTAATTTTTACCCTGCTGATATTGTTATAGAATCTATCGATAGACCTAAATTATTGCATGAAATAACCCAAGTATTTGCAAATAATCAAGCTAATGTAATTAAGTTTGACTATAATCATAGTAAAAAATATGACTTAATAGTAAAACTTAAAGTAACAATAGAAATACCAAGTTATCAAATATTAAATAAAGTTTTATCACAAATAAAACAAATACCTAATATTGTACTTGCTCATAAAATTTAATATATACCTACATTTTGCTGGAAAATACGTCTTTTCAGTAAGCAGTTTTTATCTGATTAAACAAGGAACTTACTTTAGTCTTTTATATTCGTGCTAAGTTAAAAAGT
>CAKMZJ010000088.1 GCA_929200395.1 Candidatus Gorgonimonas eunicellae
ATTAAATTTAGTAAAATAGGTAATACCAAGCTATTTTCTAGAGGTTCTCTTTTAGATGATTTTAGCATAAAGATAAAGATAGTGACTTCCTCCCCGACCTAAAGGATGGGGCTTCCTAGATCATACAAGTATGCTAGGTGGTTTCTAGGCTAGTTCTCCAGTGAGACCTACATTTCCATAGACGAACCCCGTCAGCCCGACGGTTAGCTCTGAAACCAAGTGTGGTCGATAGACTAGCCATCTGTCTGAGCAGTAAATAGCAATTACGCTATGTGAGTATATTAGCAAGAAACAGTGTACAGAAACAAGTACAATATTCTAAGAATTGCTAGTAAAATGTTATGCCTTATATCCCGTACCTAAAGGAACGGGTTTTACGCCACTTTTTGATAAATACTTACTGAAAATCCATATTTTTAAAGTAGCAGAAAGTATCTATTTAGCTTTCTTATAATTAAAAAATAAACTACTTGATTTTATACTCTTTATACTCAACATGTTTTCTAACTACAGGATCAAACTTGCTAAATACTAGTTTATCTGGAGTATTTCTCTTGTTTTTAGATGTAGTGTAATAATGTCCAGTTCCCGCTGTAGAAACTAACTTTATTTTTTCACGAACATTTTTTTTTGCCATAATAACCGACCTATATAAAACAACAAATTATACATTAATTTGATAAAACTATTGTTATACACATCTTTTTAAAACATGTATATTTAACTATTAATTACTATTTACCTAACGATTTTAGTACTGCTGATATACCATTACGATCGATAGTACGTAAGCCTTTAGCACACAACTTAAGGGTAACAAAGCGTTTTTCTTCTTCAACCCAAAGTCTTTTTTTAAACAAGTTAGGCAAAAACCTTCTTTTGGTTTTATTATTAGCATGAGAAACTTTATTTCCCACGATCGGTCCTTTTCCTGTTACTTGGCATTTTTTAGACATAACATTTCTCCATAAAACAATTCATTTATGACTACTATAGCTAGCCACAAATACTAATAAAATATTAAGCAATTAGCACAAACTCTAAAAATAAGCATTGCAATATGATAAATTAATTACCATAGGATAACACATAGTGCTAATTATAACAATTAAAACAAAAATATACTAAAAAAATTTAGCTGGTAAGGATTTTTGCTAACTTATGATATAAGACTAGAGGAAACTCAAGAATTTTATATACACCTGCATCTATATAGTGGATTAAGTCTGACTCTTATTGCATTTAAGGCTTTATACCAGAAATACAGTAATAATGCAAATTTTATTTGTTATTATAACATCGATAGCTAATAGAAATTAACAGTTAAAGTATCATCAGTTTATTACAGCAAATCGTTTACTATTATTATTTAAACAATGAAAATATATAATAGCGCAGATTTAGAGCCATAACGAGGACGTTTTAGCTCTCATAATGTCAATATTTTAAATAATGCTATAACAACAGCTACAACAGGGTAAATCTAAGAAGGTTAATAAACTGACCTTATACGGATAATCTAATTATGAACATACTGCTGTATTGTTGATGTTATTAAGAATGGAGCTAAAAATAGCTATTAAGATCGTAGTAATGTTACTTTGGGTTAAACATTTATAAAAAATTACCGTAAAGCTAGTTGCTTTAGGGTATAGCGAAAGTTACGTCTTAACTCAGAATAGATCGTAGCACTATTAAAAAATCTAGCAAAGTCATACCGCCCGTTAAGGCGGTATCTATTTAACTTTTTACCCCTTTACAGAAACATTTAGTCTTTCATTTACTATAGTAGGAGTAATAAATATCAATATTTCTTTTTTTGTATCGCCTTTTGTTGTTCTTTTAAATAAATTACCTATTATAGGAATACTAGATAAAAGCGGTACTTTTTCAACAGTATTATCATTTGTATGAGTAAATACTCCACCTAAAGCTAGAGTTTCGCCATTTTCAACAGAAACCCTAGTAGATATCTCATTAGTATCGATAGCTGGTGCAGTTCCATATAGTTGCTTTGAAGCATTGTCATTATTTATTTTAATATCTAAAATTATATGCTTGTCCGGTGTTACTTGTGGTTTAACTTTTAATGAAAGCACTGCATCTTTAAAGGAAATTTTTTTACCATCATTTGCACTTGTAGTTTCATATGGAATTTGCCGCCCAGATTTAATAGTAGCCTCTGTTTTATCGGTTGTAAACACTTTTGGCTCCGAAATAGTTTCACCACCGCCATCAGATAATGCAGCCGATATTTGCAAACCCAACAAGTTATCAGCACCATTTAAATTTATTCCAAATCCCGATCCATTTACAGCTAAGTCAGTAAATAAATTATCTATCACATTGGGACTATCAGCACCTGCATCTGAATCTGCCGATCTTGCATTTCCAGAACCAAAAATTTGTATATCCCTGCCGGAACCTATATCGATATTTTTCGATTTAAAGCCCCATTTAAACCCTAAATCCCTTTTAAAACTACTATTAACCGTTACTATGCGAGTTTCAATCATTACCTGCTTGTTAGGAATATCAATATTATTGATTAGCTTACGTATTTCTTCTATTTTAGAGTAACTCTCTTTTATCAATAAACTATTGGTGCGTGGTACAACTTGAATTGAACCATCTTCTGATAAAAAAGAATTTTTTTTATTATCTTGCCCCGTTAACATTTTAGCAATTTCATCTGCTTCAGAATATTTAATATTGATAACATCAGTTCTGATAGGCTCTAGTTTATGCAATTGTTTTGCAGTTTCTAAAAAAGATTTTTCTCTAGCTGTTAGTTCATCCATTGGAGCCACAAGCATAATATTATCTTTAATGCGTTTATCTAAACCTTTAGTTTTCATTACTATATCTAATGCTTGATCCCATGGAACTTGATCTAAATGCAGAGTTATTTTTCCAGTAACTGCATCCGATACCACTAAATTAAATTTATTAAAATCAGCTATTATTTGCAATACAGATCTGATGTCAACGTCTTGAAAATTAAGGTCAATTTTGTTCCCTGAAAATATTTCTGCACTTTTGTTAGCATTTAAATATTGACTTTCTTTTTGGCTAATATTAATAGTTAATTGATTATTAGCTTGAAAAACAAAGTATTCATAAGCTTTCTTCATTTCTATTATAATAAAACTTTTTTTATTATCCGAACTAGAATCTATAATACTTACCGGAGTATTAAAATCATTTACATCGTATCTATTTCTAAGAGATAAAGGAATAATATCCCCATCAAATTCCAAATAAACTTTATTGCCGTCTTTGTAGGTATTTACTGCGATGCTATCATCTAAGTCTATCACTACTAAGCCATTACCTTGATCATTCTTTTTAAAATCTATTTTTGTTATTCCCAAAGATAGTTCTGAATCTAACACTTCTTTATTACCTTCATCAACTAGGCAATCAGTACGTGAATCCTCTGACACTCCAATAAACAAAGTTATAGTATTATGCTCTGTTTTATAATTATAATTAGTTTGCTGGTTTAAAACCACTAAAACTCTAGTTTTTTCTTGATCGTCTCTTACTTGTATATAGTTTACATCATATGTTTTGATATCATTATATTTTTTTATATTAGTATTAGTATCCATTAAATCAAAAGCTATAGATGGTATATTAGGGAAGCTATAATCTTTAACCAATGGAGCTTTATCATCAAATTTAAGTTCTATTTCAACTGAATTATTTGATAACGCTGAAACTTTCATATTAATTAAATTTACTGCCAAAGCTGTTACAGAGCTTAAATAAAAAAATAAAAATATAACAAGTTGTAGTATTATTTTTTGCGGGCGACTATTTATCTTCATATATTATTCTCATTAGCTATTATATAATAATTGTTGCATCGGCATTTATTTTTTTTGGTAGATAGCTAATAATATATTTATCCATTAAAAATATTAAATTCATCTTTTAACTTTTTAATAAACTGATTTGCTTGTATTACATCTTGCTTAATAGCTTCAGCTAATTTATCCATGCTAGAAAATTTCTGTGTTTGCCGTAATTTTTTTATAAATTCCACTTTAATAAATCTGCCGTATAAATCTTGATTGAAGTTTAATATATAAACTTCTAAAATAGGATGCTGGTTATCTATAGATAATCGTAGCCCTATATTAGCAACACCAAAAAATATACTTTTCTCTATCATAACTCTAACAATAAAAACACCATTAATAGGTATATTTGTTTTTTTTAAAGCAATATTAGCTGTAGGAAATCCTAGTTCACGTCCGTATTGATTTCCAGTGATAACTTTTCCTGTTATAGTAAATGGATGCCCCATAACCTTATTAGCAGTTGGTAAATTATTATTTTGCAACAGCTGTCTAATTAAAGTACTACTAATTTTTTTATTATCTTTAATAAATTTAGGCACGATATGGACTGTAAAATTATTATTGGTTGCAAAGCTAGTTAAATGGTTAAAGTTGCCAATTCTGTCATTCCCATATTTAAAATCTTCTCCTATGTAAAGAGTGTGTACTTTTAATTTTTTTAGCAAAAATTCATTAATAAAATTATCTGCTGATAGTTGCTTGAATTTATTATTAAAATTTATACACAATACTTGATCTATTTGATGTTCAGCAAAAAATATAAGTTTTTGACGTAGATCACAAATCCGTTTTGGTGCTAGCCCTTTTAAAAAAAATTCTTTTGGTTGCGGTTCAAAAATAATAACGCATGATCTGTTTTTAGTTTTTTGTGCTTGTCGTGTAATTTGTTGTAAAATAGTTTGATGCCCTAAATGAACACCATCAAAATTCCCTATAGTAGCTATACATCCTTGATGATGTGGTTTTATATTGTGAATTCCTCGAATAAACTCCATGACCTTAACCAATAAAATTTTTGTTGATATTTTATGCTTAATATAAATTGCTGTTTAGCTATTATCTATATTATTCACGTTAGCTGTTATTCCGTGGTGTATAAAATTTTTACTCTATTTACATTACATAATATTTGCCATGGAATTAATCCTGAATATTCAGCTACTTTATTTACTGATAGTGGTTTACCCCAAAGAATGACCTGATCACCTATTTTTGCTTGTGGTATATTACTAAGATCAATAGTCAGCATGTCCATGCTTACCTGCCCTAAAATAGGAGCTTGTTGCTGATGCACAATAACAGCAGCATTTTTGTTATTACAAATAGGGTAGCCATCTGCATATCCAATAGCAACAACTCCAACTACAGTATCTTTAGTGGTTGTGACTAAACCACCATAACCAACTCTTTCGCCTTTAGCTACAGTTTTAATACTAATAATCGCAGATTTTAGCTCCATAACAGGAAGAATATATTTAGTTATCTGATGTTCTTTAGCAAAAGGAGACACCCCGTATAATAATAAACCTATACGTTTCCAAGTATCTTTAATATTAAAATTAATAGAAGCCGCTGAATTACAAAAGCTAGTTTCACCATTGAAGTGCATACTATTAAAAACAGTTATTTGTTTTTGGTAGTAGTTATCATCAGCATTACCTGCGGTAGAAAAATGACTCATCAAGATAACTTTTTTTACCTGCGATATTTTTTGCAATTTATTCCATGCTGTATGATAATCTTTAGGGTTAAATCCTAATCTACACATTCCTGAATCTAACTTTAACCAAATGTTAATCTTACTAGTTAATTTGGTTTTTGCTAGTATATCTATTTGTTTAAATGAATGTATGACTACATCTAGTTTATAATAAGAAACAATTTGTAAATCTGTGGTATCAAAAAAACCTTCTAATACCAAGATTGGCTTGATAATTCCAGATTGTCGCAATTCTATAGCTTCTTCAGGGAAAGCAACAGAAAATCCATCTACTAAATTTTCTATAGCCGATGCACATTGTACTGCACCATGACCATAAGCATTAGCTTTCATAACTGTCATTATTTTAGATGGCTTTATTAAATTTTTAAGATAGCGACAGTTATGTCGTAAATTATTAAGATTAATAATAGCTGTAGATGGTCTAGGCATATTTAAAATAAAATTTCATATGATCATTTAATAGCTTTATAAATAATAAAGATTTTTTAGCTATCAACTTCGTTGTTAATTGTTAAGCAAATAGCTAAAGTAAAGTTGTACTTGATAAGCTAAACAGATTTACTTCATAGAGCAAAATTAAAAAAAATTGTTTCATCGTTAAAACACCTTGAAAGACGATTGTATTCGCTAGTATTTTTCCTTTAATTAAATCTTTTTATTTCACCCTGAGAACTAGCATTTTACCTGCCACATATACAAATGAAATTATATTTTATTTGCACGATAATAAAAATTTTCTAAGTTGCTACCATCGTTATCCTGAACGAAAACTTTTTTATAGTTATCTTCAGTTTCTTTTGGTAATAAGTGTTCTATTAACTGTTTCTCTTCTAATAATTCGTTTTCAGTTGCTTTCATCATGTCTGTTCCAAAATTATTAATACTTATATCTTGTATAATTTCGTACCTTCCAAAACGACAAACAACAGGAAAAGAATAATATATTCCTTCAGCTATTCCATAACTACCATCAGACATAACCCCCATAGAAACTAATCTATCATCACTCCCAAGAATCCAATCACGCATTTGATCTATAGCAGCTTGCGCAGCTGAGGCCGCACTAGATAATCCGCGTTGTTGAATTATTTCTGCACCACGTTGTTGAATTTTTGCTATTAACTCTTCTTGATACCATGCATAGTCAACTAAATCTATTATATCGTGAGAATCATATGCTATAGCATTATGGATATCTGGATACATAGTGGCAGAATGATTACCCCATACGCATAATCCGTCTATATCTTCAGGATTAATAGCTAGTTTATTGGCTAGCAATCCTGTAGTACGATTATGATCTAATCTTGTCATAGCAGAAAACTGATTTGGATTTATATCCGGAGCATTTCTAGATAGTATTAAACAATTAGTATTAGCTGGATTACCCACAACTAATGCTTTAATATCGGGGTTAGCATAATTATTTAGTGCTTTTCCTTGCTCTGAAAATATTTTAGCATTAGCCATTAATAGATCAGCACGCTCCATGCCTTTACCTCTAGGCTTTGCTCCAATAAGAAAAGCATAATGAGCTCCAGCAAATGCTGTATTTGGGTTAGAATGTAAGCTTATTTCATGCAATAAATTAAATGCACAATCTTCAAGCTCCATAGCTACACCTTTTAAGCGCTCCATAGAATCTTCTACTTCTAGTAATTGTAAAATAATAGGTTGATCTTTACCTAATAGTTCACCTGAAGCTATTTTAAATAAAAGCGAATAGCTGATATTTCCTGCTGCACCTGTTACTGCAATACGAACCGGCTGTTTCATAAGTTTATAATCCTGAAAAAAATAATATTATAGATATTTAGTTTACAACCATGATGAATAAAATATCATTTATAGTTAAATTCTTCAAGTATAAGCTGTATAGAGTTTATATTTAACTACAAATTTAACTACAAGTTGTATACACAACCCATAACTAAAACTTTGTATAAAACTAACACCTTTTACCTGCGAAACACTGCCTTGGCTAAAAACTTACAATCACTTGCTGAAAACCCACATTTCTAACTGCCACATGTATATAATACTATTAAAAACAATTTTACTGTTAAATGAATATTGATTATTTTATTTTTTTGAAATATCATGTAATAATAAGTTATTTAGAGTGTAGGCTTTATTCATGATTTTTATAATATAAAAGTATATTCTAGATTATAATTTATTGCTTAGGTTTAACAATGCAATAATTTATTGTAAATAATTAGCGTATTATGCGCTTTTTATAAATTACTAATTCAATTTCTTATAGGATGTATGTATTTATAAATTTTAATACTTCTATAATTTCTTTAACTGTTTTACTGGTAACATTATGATGACTAAGTTAGCTAAATTTTTTCTACCATTCTTTATAATTGTCTGTTTATTTGGCTGTGGCGATAAGCAAAAAACTGAGTCTACTAAAAGTGTAGACCTAACCTCTGAAGATAACAAAGCATCCTACGCTATAGGAATATCTATTGGTAACTTTGCTAAACAAGCTCTAACAAAAAGAGAAGAGCTTGGCATGAAAATGGATGATGTATTAGTTGTTGAAGGATTTAAAGATGCACTTGCTGACTCGCTAAAAGAAAAAATAGAAACTCTTAATGATGTGCTAAAAAAATATGATGATAAATTTCAAGAATTAGCTAAATTACAAGCAGAAGAGAAATTAAAGGTATCATTAGCTGAGAGTGAAAAATATCTAACTGAAAATAAAAAGAAGCTAGGAGTTTACTCAACTGAATCTGGATTACAATATGAAATCTTAAAGTCTGGTACTGGTAACAAACCTACATTAGACGATACCGTAGTAGTTCATTACACTGGTAAACTTACTAATGGCCAAGTTTTCGATAGCAGCAAAGAAAGAGGCGAGCCAGCAACACTTAAGCTAAGCCAAGTAATTCCTGGTTGGGCAGAAGGTCTGTCTCTAATGAGCGTTGGTTCACAATACAGACTTACAATACCTGCTGAAATCGCATTTAAAAACCAAGAAATAGGCTCAATACCTCCAGGATCAGTGCTATTATTTGATGTAGAGTTACTAGATATTATTAAAGCAGATGGCAAAAGCCAACAAGAAAGAACAGAAGTTAAAAAAGAAAATAAAGAAAGCAAGTCATAATTATAAACAACATACATCTTCTATCTGAAGGTGTATGTTTTGTCTGAAATGTACCCGCCTAATTTATCCTCTTTATAGCAACATATACATCTTTTATTCACTTTAACACTAGTATAAGTTATACAATTAATCTTATATCCTATAAATTATTTATGCACACAACTAAAGACTTATCAAACGCAGAATTCGATCGCAATAATGTTTGGCACCCATATAGTAGAATTTCAGCAAAAGATTACAACTATTATGAAGTAACTGATGCCGATGGTGTTTTTATTCAACTCAACAATAATAACTGGCTTATAGACGGAATGTCATCTTGGTGGTGCAAGGTACATGGATATAATAATTCTGCAATTAACGAGGCTATTCACCAGCAACTAAAAAAATTTTCTCATGTTATGTTTGGGGGGCTTACTCATAAGCCAGCTATTGATCTTGCGAGAACATTAGTGTCTTTAACTCCTAAAAATTTAACAACCGTATTTTTTGCAGATTCAGGATCAGTAGCTATTGAAGTTGCTATTAAAATGGCAATACAATATTGGCATGCTAAAGGAAAACCCAATAAAACTAAAATAGTTACAGTGCTAGGAGGTTATTACGGCGATACCACTGGCTGTATGTCTGTATGCGATCCTGAAGCAGGTATGCATTATAAATTTTCTAAAATACTACCTAAACATATATTTGTCTCTAGACCTAAATGCCAATACCATGAAGAATGCTCTGATAACGATTTTGCTGAAATGGCAAAAACTCTCAATGAAAACCAAGATGATATTGCAGCTGTTTTACTAGAACCTATAGTGCAAGGGGCAGGTGGTATGTACTTTTACTCTCCTGCGTATATTAGTCGTTTGCGTGCATTATGTGATAAACTAAATATATTATTAATACATGATGAAATTGCTACCGGATTCGGCAGAACAGGAAAATTATTTGCCTGCAAACATGCTAATATATCTCCCGATATTATGTGTGTTGGTAAAGCTCTTACTGGCGGATATATGACTCTTGCAGCCACTATATGCACTAGCGAAATAAGTAGTGTTATATCTGCATCTGGAGCTTTTATGCACGGTCCAACATTTATGGCAAACCCTCTAGCATGCGCTACAGCTAATTGTAGTTTAAAACTATTAATAGAAAACAACTGGCAACAACAGGTAAGTAATATAGAAAAAATCTTAACAGCAGGTTTGCAACCATGCACTAAGTTAAAAGCCGTTAAGCAAGTGAGGGTATTAGGGGCTATAGGTGTAGTGCAAATGCACAATAAAGTTGATATCTCTAAATTACAACATGAGTTTATTTCTCGTGGAGTGTGGCTTAGACCATTTAATGATTTAATTTATGTAATGCCACCTTATATTATAACTAAGCAAGAATTAGAAACCTTATGTGATGCTATAGTCAAAACTATTTTTGCAATTTATACACGTGGCAGATGAAAATGCTAGGTTTCAGGGCTAAGTAAAATGGTT
>CAKMZJ010000089.1 GCA_929200395.1 Candidatus Gorgonimonas eunicellae
AAGCGTTATAAAAATAAGAGATATGGTCGTATATTGTTATAATTATCAACAAAGATAACAATAAATATAAAAAGGCAAATAAAGTTGGAATATTTTAAGTCAGTTTTTAATAATAATTTTAAAAATTTCATAGGTCAAGTAGCTATAAATAGCTCAACCGTAGTATTTAATTCTAGAAATATAGAAGAATTAAATGATGACTGTATAGTTTATGTTTTATCATTTATTAGTAATGTAAAAGATTTAGTAAACTGTAAATGTATAAATAAACGCTTTTTAAATATTATCGATTCGAATGAAATCTTAGAGAAATTATATTTTTCAAAGAACTATGTTTATATGTTACCTATTAACAAACAACTATTAGCCCATCAAGAAAAAAACAGTATATTAAAAGCAAGATTATTGTGTGATATAAAGAAAAAAGCATCAATTTTATTACAAGCTAAACAGTTAAATTTACAAAAAATTGCAATTATAGAATATAAAAGCATAATAAATAAAATAACATTTAATACAAGCAATAATTTTTTTGCTACTATTGCTAACCATGATACAGTAAAATTTTATCAATTTACTGATAACATATGGAAGCCGCTATGTGAAAAAAAATATGAAAGTTTGATAGTTGATATAGTATTTATTCCAGATAGCAATGGGGTTATAATTTTTTTTGAATATGGCTATATAATCAGGGAAATAGTTGCAAAAAATTATCTACAAATAGATAATATTAGCAATGCCGATGGTTATGAAGTTTATTTCAGAGCTGATAGTAAAAGACTATTTATAAAATCTAAAAATAACCCTATACAAATATTTGATTATGTAGAAAACAATTGGTTATGTATTTTATCTATAAATGATAACGAATTATCTGAATTTTTTGATATTAGCGTTGATGGTTTCAATGATGAAAAATTATGTAATTTTTTTAATTTGAGTGAGCAAAAATTTATAGATGTATCATCTATAGTAAAAAGCATAAAAAACGATAATTGGTTGAAATTTATTATCAAAAGATACGCTATATCTTGTATGTTTAAAGAATTAAATCTATATGATATGGATTTATCTAGAGAGATACTACGTAATGCTTTCAATAGATCTTATCTGGATTCAGAAGATATGTTAAATAACTTTATTGTTTATAGTATTGATATGAAATTAATTTACATACAAGGAAGTAATAACAAAAATAAAATTTTACATTATACTAATGATATAAAGTCTAACGCTCCTAACTGGGTAGTTAAATATAGATTTATAAGTAAAGATAATATTGATTATGCATGTTTTAGTCAAAATAATAAGCACTTGATGGAAAAAAATCTTTCAGATAAGTTAGTTAATATTTGGGGTATAAGTGGCGGTTTACGTAAAGAGTTAATTCTACATGATAATCTCATATCTAAGTTTAGTGAAGATGGAGATCATCTAGTAACAGTTTCCTCGAATAATCAATTGGTAGTATGGTGTTTTATTGATAATGCATGGAGAGTAAGGATATCACAACAATGTGACTATTCGATACAAGACGTATTTTTTAATAGTTATAATCGGAGATTATTCATAGTTGCTAGTCATACAGATAGAGCTGATCCTGAAATCTATAATATTATTATTAATAAAGTTAAAGTTATAAGTCCTATATTAAAGAATATAAAAAATGATTGTTTTTTTGCTACTTTTTGTAATACAGTATATTTTTGGCATGTTACTGGCGATAACTTTAGCAAAGGGAAAACATTAACCCACAGAGATAAAGTAGCAAGTATTGTATTTACTCCTGATAACTCGCATATTATTTTAGCTTCAGATGTTCGAACTACTATATGGAAAAGAGAATGGTCTCAAGCTATAAAGGACTGTAATTATATCGAAAAAATCACCATCGAAACTGGAAAAAATACTTATATATCTGTAAGAGATGATAGTAGAAAAATATTACTAGCTGCAAAAAACACACCTATAAGAGTATTCACTCTGGAAAATGATACCTGGCAGCAAGATTTAGTTATTAACCATATAACAGAAGCATTTGAAATAAAACAGGGTATATTTATACCTTTGTTGAAGCAAATAGTAGACGATGACTGGCTGAATCAGACGTTACAAATATATTCTTTTTCACAAATAAAAATAAAAAATAGTGCAATAAATACTAATGGTATTATAAACACTGAGGCAGTAGAAAAAATTAATAATTTTAGCGATCAAATAAAAGATATTGTTTTTTCTATAATCAATAATTCAATAGTTTATACATTTAATAAAAACAAAATATTTTATAGTCAAAATAATAAGTTGATGCTTTTAGCATTTGGATTTAATTATGATCGATGTTTTATTCTAGAGTATAAAAATAATCAATATCATAAAAAATTAGAATTAAATCATCCAATAACTAACGTTTACTTTAGTCTAGATAATAAAAGAATTATAACATGTTATAAGGAATGTGCTTATCCTCTTGGTTCTATTGTAGTTAATAGTATGATGGTTTGGAATATTGCAACAGATATTGCTTATCAAGAGCTTGGATTAAAAAATATTGATAGTGCCAGTTTTAGTTTAGATGATAAATATCTAGCAACATCATCAGATCAAGGCAGAACTGTAAAAATATGGGAATGGATAGACGACCGTTGGAAAGTTAAAGCATCTGCGTGATATGTGCTTTTAAATACTCATTTATAAAAATAAAGGCAACTATGCTGTAAGCCTCGCCTTTCAGTGCGCGAGGCATCTCATTTTATCAAAAAGTGCCGTAAAACCCGTTCCTTTAGGTCGTGGAGGAAGTCACTTGTATCTTATCAAACTTAAATGATTAAAACAGTTCAAATCATTGCAAGCTTTTTGTTTGTTGTCAGCTTCTGATTTTTGCTGAATATCATTTGTTCCCCACAGTTGAACAGAGAGTGAATCTAAGTCAGTAGATAAACTTTCAACAAGTTTTATTATATCTTCTTTAGATAGTTTTTTTATTTTCTTGGTAATATGATGTGTGGTTTTTATATCGCCATCATAATTAATAATTTCTTCCCAGATAAGATTAGCAGTTTGCTTTTCTTCTCTGATAGATTTAACAATACTGCGTTTATAGCTGTTAAACTCTTTATCTGAAAGTTTTTCTAAGTAATCTTTTTGTTTCTTTATAAATTCTTTTATTTTACCACTTATATACAATGGATTCGCAACATCGGATTGCACAACAAAGCCAACCCAGGCTTGACGAGCTATGCTTGTCCAAGTGGCATATATTATATATCCTAGTTGTGCTTCAGTTCGTAGCTTTGAAAAAAAGTTCTCTTTTAGCAAATTTTTAGTTAGCATTGCCATTGCAGAAGACTGAATAAAGTCACCTGTTATTCTGTAATAGTTACTGCAACACGAGTTGTTGTTTTCTACTTTTTTACTAAATACAAAATTGCCATCCATTGATCTTCTAGTAAATACTACGCTATCTGTTTTGTTATGATCATTTAGAAAGCTATTTTTTATTTCTTTAGTAATGTATTTAGCATCTTTTTTAGTGTAGTTACCATAAACTAAAACATCTAGATGAATTTTATCACAGTAGCTATTTATAAATTGGCGTAAGTCTTGAATCTGTAGATCTTTGATTGCTGTAATTAGTTCTTCATCTAAGAAAAAGTTAGGGTTAACAATAGCTTTTAGCCAATAGTTGCTTATTATATAAGGTTGCTCGAACTTATTATTTTTTAGAATATCTATTATATCTTCTTTTGCTGCATCAAATTTATTTTTTTTGATAGATGGATTTTTTATATGCTGCACATATTGCTTTAGAAGTTTAGGTTGTTTATCTTGAAAGCCTTCAAAAGTTAGCTTTAATCCATGGGGGGTAGCAGAAACAGTATTATAAATTCCAGCACTTTCTGCAAGTGCTTGTGCTTCTTCTATAGAAGAGTTAACAACTCTAGAATAAAGCATATTAAGCGCTACATTTTTTGCAGATAGCAATGGTTTAGTGTTTGATAATAATAAATGTATACTGCCTTTAGGCACATTAGATGTGTGATCCGTCATATACCAAGATCTTATTCCTCTTTCATCTTCTATTAATCTAGCCCATTTAAATTTTCTTGTTGATTTTATCGATAAATCATCAGTAATAAAGTTATTTTTTACTGGTGGTTTAAAAAAATCATGGCTTTTAGGATTTTCTATTCTAGCAATTAGGTTTTTAGAGATAGCAGTTTTTTTATAGCTAGTATTATAATATGGTAATTTGGTATCGACAGCTAGGTTATTTCCAGTTACAAATATACGTAAGTTTTTCCAAGTGAAATTCTTTAAAGTATCATCTAGCAAAGGTTTATTTAAGTCATCTAGTTTATAATGTATATCTAGCACATTTTCTAGTGGGTAGTATTTCATATTAGTAGATGCGCTAATAACGCTAGAGATATTTCTTTTAGCCTCAGAATAATTAAATTGTTGCTTAGATATAAGTTGCTCTTGCTTAACTATATAGTCTTTATATTCAGTATTTTTAATATAATTAATGACATCAAAAAAATCAGCTGTTATCTGTTCTATTGCATCAACGCCTTTATTGGTAAGGTCTGTATAGACAGTGCATGTAATATGGTTATTCTTAATTTTTGAAACATCTAAATCGCCACCTAGTATAAGCCCTTGGTCTTTTAATGGCTTGAAGAAGTTATCAACTAGAAAACTATTTATATAAGAAAACACCGATGAATTTTGTTGTTTTTTATCGAAAGGAAAATAAAACTCTAAAACAAGGTTGTTTTCTTTTTTTATGGTTTCTATGTTAACCATAACTCCTTGTTGGGCAGCATTTACATATAGTTCTTTAGTAGTTTCAGCTTTATCTCCAGAGGCAATTGCTGAAAAATATTTTTTGACCCAGTATTTAAGTACAGATATTTTTTCAGGCGAATAAATAGCTAAAGTCATGTTATCAGCTACATAATATTTAGTAAAAAAATCTGTTAAAACTCCATATAGTTTACCATCTTTATTATCTAGAGTTTCTAGATTGCCACAAAAAAATCTGTTTTCAGGGTTGTTGGGGTTAGCTGTAGCAAGGAAGTTTTCGTATATAATAAAGTTATCATTTTGTAGATTCTTTTTATACTCAGAATTGACAGCATGTTTTTCTTTTTCTATATATTTAGGATCAAGCTTAGGATTGATAAAAAAATCAGAAAATCTAGCTAATGCTTCTTGAAAAAAACTAGAATTTATACTTAAAAAATAATTTGTATCGAAAGCAGAGGTATATGCATTTCTATAACCATTACCTTTAGCTATAAAAGCATTGTAACTATCAGGATTGGGGTAATTTTTTGTACCTAAAAATAGCATATGTTCTAATAAATGTGCAGCCCCTAAGTAGTTTGATGGGTTTTTACTGCTACCAACTCCAACGTTCATAGATATAGCAGATTTATCGGCGCTTGGATCAGAGATAAGCAAAACAGTTAAGCCGTTATTTAATTTTAGCAGTTGATATTTATTTTTATCACTAATACCTTTGTTAACTTTAGGTAGTTTGGTTTTGTCAGTTGCGGAGAACTTGCTTTTTATATAATCTATGAATTCAAATTCATAAGCTTGGCATAAATTTGTTATACCTATATTTAAAAACAAGAATAGCAAACAGGTTATTATTCTGTTAGATTTAATTTGCATTAGGTAGATTCCAGTTGCAGTTATAAAATATACAAGGTATACGACTTTTAGGCGTAAACAATTGCGCTATGCTTTGTTGTTACATAATAATACCTATAAAATATATGTACAATCAAGATTAATATATGAATATTATTAAAATAATGTTATAATATTTTGTTTAAGGGGTTGAAAGCCTGCATTTAGATTTAACTTGGCTATAAACGGGGAACATAAACTGAGTGTACAAGGAATAAATGTTTATGAATGCAGTGATTACTTCGATAAGCATAATGCTTATATTGAGTTTTTTAAGAATAAATATAGTGTTATCTATGCTAATAGGGGCTTTAGCAGGTGCAGTATTTAGCGGTTTAGATTTAACCGTAGCTCTTAATGCATTTTCTAATGGTTTAGGTTCAGGAGCTAATATAGCTCTTAGTTATGGAATGCTAGGTGCTTTTGCTTTGTCTATTTCTGCATCTAGAATTCCAGATTATTTTATTATGCAATTTGTAGATAAACTAAAACATTCAAACAAAACAAAAAAACTGAAATATATTTTAATTCTTTGTATGTTTTTACTTGCAGTGTTATCACAGAATGTATTTCCAATTCATATAGCTTTTATACCAATATTAGTTCCTCCATTACTGCCTTTATTAAATAAATTAAAAATAGATAGAAGGCTTATAGCTGTTGCTCTGACTACAGGCTTAACTGCTACTTACTTGGTTGTTCCTGTTGGGTTTGGCGATATATATTTAACGAAAGTTTTACATCATAATTTAACTGAGAATGGGCTATATATAGATTCTTCTTTAATGTCAAAAGCAATGCTTATACCTGTATTAGGAATGATATTAGGTTTTTTGTTTTCTATTTATAAATATAAAAATAGTAGAAACTATATAACTAATAATACTGAAGAAGAAGTAGAAGGGCAAAATAATAATCTGCTTACATCTAAACCGGTAGCACCAACAAAATTACAGATACTAACTATTTTAATTTCTATTATTTCAGCTTTAGCTGTACAATTAATAACAGGGTCAATGATAGTTTGTTCAGCTGTTGGCTGCACTGTGTTATTGCTAGGTGGAGTGACAGACGTAAAAAAATCAGATCATATATTTAATTCCGGTATGAAAAATATGGCTGTGTGTGGATTTATCATGATAGCAGCAGCAGGATTTGCAGAGGTTCTTAGAGAAACTGGAGATATAGATCAATTAGTAACTTGGATAACCTATATTACCTCAGGCAATAAAGCAATTGGTGCATTTATAATGCTAGTTGTTGGTTTGTTAATTACTATGGGTATCGGCTCGTCTTTTTCTACTGTTCCAATTATTGCATCATTATATGTGCCTTTAGCTGTTGCTTTAGGATTTTCTCCGCTGGCTACTGCTTGTTTAGTTGGAGCGGCTGGAGCATTAGGAGATGCTGGTTCACCTGCTTCAGAATCAACTATTGGTCCAACTATTGGTTTAAACACAGATGGTAAGCATGACCATATAAAAGATACCGTTATACCTACTTTTTTATATTTAAATATTCCTATGATTATTTTTTCTTGGGTTGCGGTAATGTTGTTATAAATGTTACTATTCTTAAAAATCACATAAGAACTAATCATCAATTATCGATTATACACTAGGTGTATAATTTTATTATTTAAATCTTTGTAATATCATCATGAATAATAGTTTAACTAAAAAAAGATCATTACTTTTATTAATAGCATTTTTTTATAATGCTTATGTGCTTTGCGTAGCACCTGCACAAGCAAATTCTGGAATATCTAGCCTAGACAGCTTTTGGTATCAGCAGTCGGTTCCATTGTTTGGGAGTAATAAAAAAGCTATAAATGATGCAATGCAGCAAGCTTTAAAAAATGTTTTTACCAAGGTTACTGGGAAAGAAGATATATGCTACATTTCTTCGATCAAAAGCGCTATAAAATCTCCAACCGATTACATAAAAAATCATTCTTTTGCTAAAGGGTATTATCTTAATGAAGAGACTCAATGTTTGTTAGTAAATTTTGATAAAACCGCAATTCAGCATAAATTAAAAGAGTCTGGGGTAGATACAATTTGGGATGAGTTTAGCCCGGCTGTATTAGTTGTTGTATGCTTAGTAGATAAAGATAAACAATATATTCTGCAAAAAGATGATGATCTAGCGAAGGAAATAACTCAAGAAGCAAGTGCATTAGGCGTGAAGACTATTTATCCTATAATGGATATGCATGATTTTCAGGATATTAATATTCATGATATTAAAGCTGTTCTTACTGATAGTCTAAAGCCAACAATAAATAGGTATGGTAATCCGTTAGTATTAACAGGATTTATTGAAAAAAGTAGTTACGATACTTATCATGGAAGACTAGCTTTTATTGATGCACAAGAAAAATACAGCTTAAGAATGCCTTTAGGAGAGTCAATATGTAGGGTTACGGAGTCTATTTCGCATTTGCTAGTTTCTAATTTATTGCCAAAATATTCTAAAAGCTTATCAGCAGAAAAAACTATTTTTAATATTAAAATTACTAATATATCTGCAGAAAAAAACATTAAAGAAATAAAAAATTATTTTATGTCATCTAAAATACTTGCAGATGCATATCTAGAAGAAATAAAAAATAATGAAGTTGTTTTTCGTGCATCTACAGATTCTTCTATAGCCTCGCTAAAGTTATTATTTTCTAGGGATTATCAATTTAACGAAATGTTTAGGTTTGTTTCAGAAGATAGCTCAGCAGCTATAGAAGATAATTTAATGAATTTAATGTATATAAAAAATAATTAGTCAACTAGAAGATGTATATAATAAGCTTACTTCAAAGCAGTGGTTTTCAGTAAGATTATAAGTTAGCGTAAAGTTATTAATCGCAACAATAAGAAGTATTAAAAGTATTAAAAGTACTACATGAAGATTCAAATCCATAGCTATTATGGTGGCCACTTATATATGTGTCACAGTATGGATTTGTCATTGATTGAAAAAGTGAATTACTATTGCTACTAGATGACGACTGCTTCTCAGCAGCTTCCATTTTAAGTCTATATTCATATCGTCTTCTGTTTTCTTTTCTGATAATATCGTTTATCTCTTTTAATCTTTCATTGTTTGTTATTCTAAGTTCAGCTTTTGGTGCGCCAAAATAAAAATGTATATTATTAGATTCAACTAATACTTTTGTGTTAGTAGAATCTACATAATAAGATACAGTTTTTCCATAATAATTATTTGCCAGTGAATTAGATGCAAATAAATAAAAAGGATTATCTATACCCATTAGCCAAGTTGATTGACGTTTATTTATTTTACTGATAAGTGAATAAGGAGTTAGATTCTCTCCTTTAGAGAGTGATATCAATGTTGTGACCTCATCTCCTTGAGGGTTTATACAAATATCTTTAATAGTTGTCAGTTTGTATTTAGTTTTATAGACATTATCATAACTTATTTCTTTTACAATTTTATCTGTATTTTCTGATGATAAACACCTTATTTGTAATTTAGAATCATTTATAAATACTAGTGTATTGCCATCTCTACTATAACAGTGTGGCAGACTAGGGCAGTTATTTAAGCAGTGTTTTATCTCCCATTTTTTGTCTGTTTCATCTGTCTTACCTAAAATAACTAAAGATTTATTTTCTAAATAGGCATAAATTATTCTGTTTGTTGCATCAAATTTTACATCAATTATTTTTTCTTTAGTTGGTGGCAGATAATGATTATAGGTAATAAGGCTAGATTTAATATCTATTGAATTACAACAAAGTTCATTGTTTTTAAAAGAAACTACCATTAAATCTTGGTTTGTTTCATCTATTGAGAAATACTTAGCCTCTGATGCTATCGGTATACTTGACTGCTTTTGCCATGTGTTACTTTTAGATTTATCTTTTGCTTCAATCAAACTAAATTGATAAAGCTTAGATTGCTGTTTTTTCTTTGCAAGACAGTATAATTTGTCGCTACTATTATTAAATTGTAAAGCATATATTTTTGTTGTATCGAAAAAGTTATGTTGAAAATGTTCTGTTTTTTTATTTGCAAAATAAACTTTATCGTTGTCAATTATAGTAATTTTTGGAACTAGTATAGTTTTATTTATACATGCTGTATGTTTTCCGTTGGGGCTGACTGTATTTGTGGTTGCAGTTGTTTTGCAGTTAATAGGTATTGGCTTAATGTTAAGCATATTTTTATTACTCTTAAGGTTATGTGTTATTTATATAGAGAGTAATTAGAGCAAAAAGTTTAGAAATCATTTGTGATTATATAAAAATAATTAAGCTAAATATTTTTTAAT
>CAKMZJ010000090.1 GCA_929200395.1 Candidatus Gorgonimonas eunicellae
ATATGACATAACTTCTGATTTGCAGCAAAATTTAGCAACATGTAAGCTAAAAATAGAACAATTAGAGGTTAAAATCGAGAATGCCTTAAAGGACTCTGCAAATATAAAAAAACATGAGTATAAAAATATAGAAAAGCAATACCTTGAAAATAATTATGTATATTTTTTTACTTTGTTAATCCTTACTAAGCTATCTACAGGTAAAAATGATTTATTAAAGAAATGCAATAATGTCTATAGACGATCTAAGGTTAGCGATAAAATTTTTTCTAAATTGCAAGAGTATGCTAAGGAGCAGTATAATCTCTGTCTAATTCAAAGGATAAGTGATTGTAGTTCTTTTAGTGCTGGCGAAGACTTTAGTGATGATAAGTTTTGTAACTCTAATTAGTCTTCTGTCATTAATAAGCAAGCGAGTAAGCGTTATTTACGAAAAGCTTAAAAGAATCAATAAGCTAATTTAATATTGAAGATAAGTCTATTTTAGTATAAGTTAATAAATACAAGGGTGTTTCTTAAATATTTAGCTCTATAGTATTAGAGCTAAATAAAGTACTAAGATTATTTTTTAAAAGTTCGCAGTGAAATTTTTTAATTTTAGGTAAAATGCGTATATAATTACAAATAGATAGGGCTTATGATTATAATTAGACCGATTCAAGAAACTGATTTAGATAGACTATATGAAATATCTCATAAAACAGGCAAGGGGTTTACTTCTTTACAGCCAGATAAAAAATTTATAGAAGAAAAAATTATCCATTCAGTAAAATCTTTTAATCAAGAGAAAACTGATAACAAATCTCCTTTATTTTTTTTTGTTGCAGAGGATGTTGATTCCAAGGATCTAATAGGTACAGCTGGTATTAAATCTGCTATAGGAAGGTATAAACCATGGTATAGCTATAAAGTTAATCAGCAAATCCATACTTGTTCTAAATTAGGAGTTTATAATTCTGTTGATATCTTATTATTATGTAATAACCATACTGGAAGTTCCGAGCTATGCTCATTATTTTTAAACCCAGAGTATCGTGGAAAAATGTATGGCCTGCCTTTATCAAAAAGTAGATTTATGTTCATTAAAGCCCATAAGAAAATATTTAGTGATAAAATAATAGCAGAAATGCGAGGTTTTCTTGATGAAAATAATAAATCGCCTTTTTGGGAAAAATTTGTTCGTAAATTTTTACCTATATCTTTTTCGAAGGCAGATTTCTTGTCTACAGTTGATAAATCATTTATAGCAGAACTTATGCCTAGGCATCCTATATATACAAATGTAATTGAACAGAAAGCACAAGATTGTATTGGTGTCCCTCATAAATATACTATACCAGCAATGAAGATTTTACAGAAAGAAGGATTTTCTTATAATAAGTATATTGATATTTTTGATGCTGGACCGTTGTTAGAATGCGAGACAAGCTCTATAAAAAGTATACAAGATACAAAAAAATTCACAGTTGAAATTAATAGTAGAAAAAGTAATAAGTTAAATAGAAAGTTAATGATTGCAAATGATAAACTAGCTGATTTCAGATGTACGCTAACATCAGCGGTTAATATAGAGCAAAAGGAAGGAAAAGTTGCTACTATTGATGCTAGTTTAGCAGAAATATTATTAGTTAGTGAGGGAGATAAAATATATCTTCATGATCCATTATTAGTTAATAAAAGTATTTAATTTAAGATAACCTTTTAAGCTTTATCGGTTCTTTTTATTTAGTTGACATTAAACCTATTAAATATTGTATTGTTTGAAAATTTACAATCAGTTGCTGAAAACTAGTATTTCAATTGTAGCCTGTAATTTTTTTATTGTATTGCAAAAACAAATATTTTAAATTATAAGGCGTATAAATTTATAAAGTAGTTTTTTTTATTGTTCGCTGTATAAAATTTTAATTTTAATAAGGAATAAATTATGGGTACGAAAGATGCAAGTATTACCTTGCAGTCTAAAGGTAACTTTATAAATGGTTCTTGGATTCTTGGTGGAGGGTTTGAGTTTGGTTCTTTCAACCCAGCTAATAATGAAAAAATATGGAATGGTAATTGTGCTAATGAGCAACAATTAGATCAAGCAGTAGATGCAGCAAGAGAAGCTTCTTATGAATGGGCAAATACTTCATTATCCGTTAGGATAAAAAAAATAGAAGATTTTGCTAGTTTAGTGAAAAGTAAGCTAGATGCTATTACAAATATAATAGCAGAAGAAACAGGTAAACCGCTTTGGGAGGCAGCTCAAGAGGCTCAGTCTATATACGCAAAAGCAGCTATATCAATAGAAGCACATACTACTAGAACTGGAGATAGCGAACAAAAAACTCCTTTAGGTCTTAGTCGTATAACTTATAAACCCCATGGTGTTATCGCCGTATTTGGTCCTTATAATTTTCCTGGACATTTACCAAATGGTCATATAATACCTGCGTTACTTGCTGGTAATACAATTATTTTTAAACCGAGTGACTTCACTCCTAAAATAGCAGAATTTATTGTTAGTTTATGGCATGAATCAGGTTTACCAAAAGGAGTTATAAACTTATTACAAGGTGGTATTGCTATAGGTAAAGCATTATCAACTCATTTAGGGATAGACGGTGTATTTTTTACAGGTAGTTCTAATACGGGCAAATCTATACATAAGCACTATGCTGAAAAAACAGGTAAAATATTAGCGCTAGAAATGGGTGGAAATAATCCATTAATAGTTACAGAGTTAGATAATATTAAAGCAGCTTTATATAATTGTATACAATCGGCATTTATTACCGCAGGGCAACGTTGTACTTGTGCAAGAAGATTATTTGTACCTAAAGGTAAATGGGGAGATAATTTTCTTACAGATTTAATAAATGCAACTAGTAATATAGTTATAGGTTCATGGAATGATGATCCTCAGCCGTTTATCGGTCCAGTTATTTCTAAATTTGTAGCAAAAAACACTATAAATGTTATGTCGTTTTTTGAACGTATGGGTGCTAAGGTATTACTAAAATCAAAGCACATAGATGAAAATACTGGCTTTGTATCTCCTGGAATAATTGATATTACTAGCATCAAAGATACAATGGCTGATGAAGAAAACTTTGCTCCTATACTAAAAGTAATAAGATACGAAACTTTTGATGAGGCATTATATTGGGCTAATAATACTAATTATGGTTTATCAGCCGGGTTATTAAGTGAAGATAAAAACTTATATCAAACTTTCTATAAAAAAATTAGAGCAGGAATTGTAAACTGGAATATGCCAACTACAGGAGCTAGTGCTAAAGCACCGTTTGGTGGTATAGGAGATAGCGGTAATTTAAGACCTAGTGCTTTCTTTGCTGCAGATTACTGTTCTTATCCTGTAGCTGGCATAGAGTCTACAGAATTAATTTTGCCAGAAAAAATTCTTCCAGGAATAAAAATTTAATCTTATTAAGCTAAATATAAAGGTAGCAGTTGCAAACTAGTTTTTCAGCTGTTATACCTGTAACAATAATAATTTAAGAATTAGATATGATTACTTATGAAGCAAATTTCGATGGTTTAGTTGGTCCTAGTCATAATTATGCTGGTCTCTCTTTAGGCAATATAGCTTCGACTACAAATAAAAATTTAGCATCTAATCCCAAAAATGCAGCTATACAGGGGTTAGAAAAAATGAAATTTCTTGCAGATACTGGGTATATTCAAGGAATTTTAGCACCTCACCTACGACCAAACTTGCAAGTATTGCGTCAATTAGGTTTCAGCGGTTCAGATAAACAGGTGTTAAAGCAAGCTAATAGATATAACAAAAACTTAGTAGCTGCTTGTTATTCTGCATCTAATATGTGGGTTGCAAATGCGGCTACTGTATCTCCAAGTGCTGATACTTCAGATGGTAAGGTGCATTTCACGCCTGCTAATTTAGCTAGCAATTTTCATCGTTCTATTGAAACGAATGCAACGGCAAAATTGCTTAAATTATTGTTTCAAAACGATAATTATTTTGTTCATCATGATCCGTTGCCAAATGGAGGATATTTTGATGATGAAGGTGCTGCTAATCATACACGTCTATGTAATAATTATAAAGACAGCGGTGTTGAGATTTTTGTTTATGGGCGTTGTGCTTTTGATAGATCTAATACACAGCCAAAAAAATTTCCTGCTAGGCAAACTTTTGAAGCTGCTGAAGCAATTGCACGTAATCATAAATTAAACCCTAAAAAAGTTATTTTTTTACAACAAAACAGTAATGCAATTGATAAAGGGGTGTTTCATAATGATGTAATATCAGTGGGCAATAAAGAGCTATTATTTTGCCATGAACATTCATATAAGAATCAGCAGCAATCAATTAAAGATATACGTCATTGTTTTGATAACAGTCTTAAAGTAATACAGGTTCCTAACTCTGAAGTAAGTCTAGATGATGCATTAAATAGCTATTTATTTAATAGTCAGTTATTAGAGCATAACAATAAACACAGGCTATTAGTTCCCTTGGAGTGTAAAACAAATAATAAGGTTTGGAAGTATTTAAATAAACTTGTTGATGATGCAAGTATAATAGATGATGTTATAGTTAAAGATTTAAAGCAAAGCATGAATAATGGTGGTGGCCCAGCATGTTTAAGGTTAAGGATAGTACTTACCGAGCAGGAGCTGCAAGCCTGTAATACTAATTGCTTATTTTCTAATGAGTTATATCAAAAATTATTATCGTGGATTAATAAGCATTATCGAGATCGACTTGTACCTAAAGATTTATTAGATGAGAATTTAATAACAGAAATATATACGGCTTTAGATGAATTAACGCAAATATTAGATTTAGGAGATTTCTACAGCTTTCAGAAATAATAAATTATTCCTAAAATACTAACATAGGATAAAAACGTAGAAACCTTGCTGTATGTAAAGCTATAGTTGATTATTAAAATCTTTTAAAGATCGTAAGCATTCAGGCATTACCCTGAAGTATACTTTTAGTCATGAAAATTAGAGTTGTTTATATCTACATCATGTATAGTTTCATTAACACGTCCTTTTTTTCCATCTATAGTATGTAATATAAGCGAATAATCCATAGTTTGTAAATTAATTTTATATATAGCTATGTTCCTATTATTCATGGTTTGTACGGATGTTTTGCTGTCTTCATCTTCAGTATTATATGCTTCTGTCGCTGGGTTGTCTGAATGCTTTGCTAATTGATCTAGATGAAAATATATTATTAAGAGATCTGTAGAATTATAGCTAGATAAAATATCATCTATATAAGCTAAAGGCTGTATTTCTGATATTTTATCTGTTTCATTTATAGCTGATACTAGATCAGGAATAAATATTTGTGTATTATTTTTTTGTAGTTGTAATAATATTTTTACTAGCTTATTTTTTAAATTTGAGATTTCATTAGCATCACGGAAGTTTTTTGCATTTATTTTATTATTGAATGCAATTTTGAATACATCTAACAAAGATACGCATTTATTAGTTATCATCTTCATTACTGTGCTTTCAGAATATGTTTTTAACCATAGTTCTTGTTCTTGAGGGGCTATGGTTGTATCGTTAGTGGTAGTATTGTCTCCTATATTAATATCATTTAAATTATCTAGTATTTGATTAGAATTACTAGTAACATCTTGTGTATTTGTATTTGTATTTACTAGTATATAATATCCTAGGTCATTAAAATTATATTGTGAATATGAATAAGGGTTATCAGAGTAATGGTATTTTTCTCCAGCATATACAGACATAGTATTGATAGAGCAACAAGCTATACTAAAAATAGAAGCGATAAAATTTTTATACATTGTATTATTATCTCGTAGATAAATTATTATTATTGAATTACATCATGTGACTTCCTCCACGACCTAAAGGACGTGGATTCCTAGATCATACAAGTATGCTAGGTGGTTTCTAGGCTAGTTCTCTGATGAGACCTACATTTCTAAAGACTATCCCCGTCAGCCCGACGGTTAGCTCTGAACCAAGTGTGGTCGATGGACTAGCCATCTGTCTGAGCAGTAAATAGCAATTACGCTATGTGAGTATACTAGCAAAAATCAGTGTACAAAAACAAGTACAATATTTTTAAAAATTATTAACAAAGTATTATCCCGTGCCTAAAGTAACAGGTTTTACGGCACTTTTTGATAACATATTATAATTGTCAAATTTTTTATTAAAACATTAAGGTTCATTTAGCTCGTGAAAAGTGTGCAAGAATATTGCATACTTTTCACTTAATAAATTGCTTTGTTCCTTTGCTAATTACCCTTATTTTTTGTAAAAGATATCTCGAATTTACCATTAGCTTTTTCTTGTTTAATTATATTGTTTACTAACATATTTTGATCTACAAGAAATTTCAAAACAAATGAGCATGCTGCCGCACGATATTTTTTAGTGTTATTTAATGCTAAGTGCAATTCTGAACTGCTTTTTTTAGTTCCACACATTTTAGGTAAGCATGTTACTTTACTAGCAGCTTTAACTTTTTGCGGTTGGTTAAAATAATCAAGAAAAAGATTCACATTAGTTTCAGTATTCTTAGAATACATTTTTTCTGCATGGTTCTCATCAATAAATTCTTTTTCTACACATGTATTTAGAATGAAATCAAAGAGATCGCTATTTGTAATTAATTCTCTCTTTAATTTTTCATAACTATTTTTCATAATAGAATAGAAATCTTCAAGAGTGATATTTTCTGAAATTACATATTTATCTTCTTTAAAAACATTATTTTTTTGTACCGAAGGTTTTTTAGCTTCAGCAGGTTTAATAGATTGTGCTATATTGCTTGCTGTTGGCTGAGGAGTCGCTTTAACTTCTGGTTTTTGTATTTCTGGTGTAGGTATTGTTTTAGTTTCTGGTTTGTTATCAGCAAAATATATTTCTATCTTTTCGTTATTTGTTTCTTTTTGAACTGTTTTAGTTGGTAGTAGTTTCATATCTATAAGAAGTTTTACGATAAACCAAAATGGATCTTCGCGGTTAAATTTAATTTCATCCAATATAACAAAGGAATTGATAAAATTTATTACTTTGTCTTCAGTGCTGACATTAGATAAGACATTTTTATAATTCGCATCAAAAATCCCTTTTGCTATGCATTTATTTAATATATATTCAAATACATCTTCATTCTCAATTAACGTTTTCTTTAAATCTATATAATTAGCGTGAATAATGCCGTGAAGATCTTCTATAGCAAAATGTTCTGCAGGTATATATTTATCTTCAAAGTCATCGCTCGCTTGGGTAAAATCTTTTTTAGGCTTAGGAGCTTCCGCGGGTTTGTTGATTTCTGGTTGGGCAATGGTTTTAACTTCTGCTTGTGGTTTTTTATATGAAACACGATATTTACCATCGTCTCGTGTTTCAATGGTGATATTATTTAATGGCATATCCATAGCTACTAAAAGTTGTAAAAGCCTTAGACATGAAAAGCTTCTTTCAACTTGCGTTTTCTGCCGTTTAGAAAAATAATTAAGAAAATAATCTATTTTGCTTGTAATATTATCATATGCACTCAATTGCTTTATACAAGCATTATCAATCGTTTGTTCTTCTATAATAGTTGCTAATATATACTCAAATGCATTAGGATTTTTAATAAATTTTTCTTTTAGATTAGAATAACTATCTTTGATAAGATCGTAAAAATCTGGTATTAACAAATCTTCTGAAGGAAGGAATTTTTTTCTAAAGTCATAGCTTACTGATACAAAATCTTTTTTAGATTTTTCAGCAGTCCAAGATTTAGACTCTTCTGCTATATTTCTTTCTGCTACCTTAGTATTACTTTCAGCTTTTGATGGGTCTACAAAGCGTATTTTTATCTTACCATCAGCTTGCGCCTCTTGAGATAGATATTTTGTTATCATGCCTTTTTCTAGCAGAAATACTAGAATATATTTATAGGCTATTTCTGTATCTACATGACCTTTGTACTTATCATAGTTTGTAAAAGCATACCGAATAAAATCATCAATTTGTAGCTTTGTATTATGAATTTCCCTATTTTTATTTATATATGAAGCAGAAAGTAGATTTTTTGCTATGCAGTCATCTAATAAATCGGAAAAAATTTCAGGATTGTTCTTTGAGTTTGTTAGTAAATCCCCAAAATTGTTTTTTATAATCTGCTTAAGATGTGTCTGTGTAAGATCTGAAACATCATATATTGGATTTATAGAAGATAAAACTTCTTCATTCATTTCTTGCGTTTTCTTCTCACGTGCGGCAAGCCATGTCTTTTCTGTGTCGGCGTTGCACAGATAAGAAACTTTGATTGTGCCATCGCTTTGTTTTTGTTTGGATACACTTCTCTCTAAAAGATTATTTTCTACCAAATATTTAAAACCAGCTGTAGCACTAGTATTATCACAATGTATCTGGCTCATACAAAATATTAAAAACGCATTAACTTGTTTTTCTAAAGTTTTATGCGTTTCGATCTTACCATGTCTTGCCCCTGATGCGAAACAATCGTTGTTTTCAAATTCATCAAGTGTATTTGTGAATATTTCAGGATCCATGATTAATTTTTCATATAAATACATATAATTATTTGACGAAACCTCTTGGAAATCGGAAAGCGAAATATAATATTCTAGTGGTTTAGCTTTTTCAGCTTCCCAATATTTAGAAGTTTCACTTATATTTGTTGTTGTTGGTTTCAAATCACTATTAGCTTTTAAATCAGATACTTTGTTAGTTAGCGTACCGTTCTCTAAAAGAAACGCTAGAATAAGTCTACATGCATAAGAAAGAGGTATATCACCAGGTCGAAATGTTTTATGAATATGTTCAACTAAAAGATCAATCTCTCTGTTAACATTATTTGCTTTGTTTATTCTTGTTAGATGAGATGGGTGAATAATACCTTTGTCTTGGCACATTTTGAATAATTTCTGATAAACCTCAGGATTATTCTTTAAAGCCTTCTTTAATTCTTTATAATTGGCATTGATAATAGTAAAAAACTTTTCAGAGGTAACGAATGAAACATCATATTTTACTTGTTCATTATTTTTTGCATCTGAATCATAACCACCCTCTGCAATGTTTTTTTTCTGAGATTCCTGCTCTTGCTGTTGAATGCTTGCTATTGTTTCAAGCTCTAATTTTATCTTATCTTGCTCTAATTTTTTTTGTAGTGCTTCTTGTTCTGCTATAGCTTTTTGTGTTTCTTCACTACTCTTATTAAGTAGTTTTTGGAATTGTTCTTTACTCTGTTCTTTGAGTTCAGGGAGACTATTAATTACTGCATCAGATACACCTAAATTCTTTAATTGATCGTTAGTAAGTAAAGAATTTTTAATTATATCGTGGTAGGCTTGTGTAGGATTATCAGAATAAATAACATTATTAGGATTAGCTTCACTGTTGCATTCATAACATGGAACTGTACTGTTGTTTTGTGGTGTCTTTGTGTGTTTATCTTGTACCATCATTTCATGACATGAGTTATGATAAAGATGCGCACAATCAGGCAGTATTGTTATTACGAAGCTTGCTAGTTTTCTCTGTGCTTCGTTCAGATACTCGGGAGCTAGTTCACTAGCTTTGTATAATTTATCCATACATATACAGCAGTCCCCATCAGTAATATTTTTTAGTCTCAAAAAAGCTAACCATGAAATAACTTGATCTTTGTAAACAGTAGCTACTTTTTTGCCAAGGTAGGTTTCACGACCTTTGGAATTCACATAGGGAAGAGTAATTGGAATAAAAGCGCTTTTTTCTAGTTCATCGAACTTTAAAAACTCTAATTGTTGAGAATTAGATAATTTCTGTACTTCACTCATGAAAATCCTTTTAATGGTAAAATATAATTGAATAGATTTAAATTAATATGTTTAAATTAATGTGTTTAAATTAATGTGTTTAAATTAATGTGTTTAAATTAAT
>CAKMZJ010000091.1 GCA_929200395.1 Candidatus Gorgonimonas eunicellae
AACTGCCACGTGTATAGTATAAATTTATTAAAATATTATTAGTCTAGAAGATGTATGCTTTAGCTAATTTTATACACTATATTGAAGAACATATGAATAAATTAAAATGGATTTTATTTATAGTATTTTGGTGTAATACTATCATTATAGCCTATGCTACAGTAGAGTCAGAAAAAAAAGAAGTAACTAAAAATGAAACTAATAATAATTTTAAATTATTAGATTATGAAGTAGATGAGACCAAAAAAACAACTACGGCAACAGTTGAAGTTTCAGACACTAATAAGGATGTGACTTTAAATTTTATTAATAAAGAAGCTAATCAAGAAGATGAAATTCCTAATAACACTATTCATATACCAAGTGACTTTCATTTTGTATTAGAAGATAAAGATTCAGATCCGATTGGAGTAATAGAATCTAGCTCATCAAAAAATCCTGCGTTACTGATTAATCTATTTAAATATAATGATTCTACAAGAGATATTATTATTAAGCCTAAAATACAAAGCAATGGAACTGGTATTGAAATTAATCCTTCTAAAGATATAGCTGTTACAGACAAAGTTTTTCAATATAATATAACCGTGGATTCTACTACAGTAGATTCTAAAAATATCGCAGTTGATCTTAATGCCAAAGTTACTAATCTTAAAATTAATGATAGCAAAGTAAATTCCAAACAAGCAGGAATTGCTTTAAATGTTGATAGTGATCTAGAGAATCAGACTAACTTTATTAGTAATAGTATTATAGTAGGAAACCCAGCTATTAGTGTAAACGGTGACAATTACAAATTAGACTTGTTGCTAAGCTCGCAAGTAAAATCAAACTCTGAAACAGAATCAGCAATTGAGATAAAAGCAAATAATACCTACTTAGTTAATAACTTAGGTGCTAGCATTTCGGCTACAGAAACAGCTATATTGATTGACGAAAATGCAACTGGAAATAATATTTATAATTATGGCTCTATTGAAGGGCGTAATCCGCTGATAGTTAAAGGAAAAAATAATAAAATCACTTGTATTAAAACAAATAATGAACAACAAAGCAGTAGTACAAAAGCTATTAATGCAATAAAAACTAATGAAACGACAGATGAACAAGGAATAATAGTATATGGTGAATTAACTATTAACAATGACTCTAGCGACATTATAACTGATTTTCATGCATTGGAAGGTAGTAATTTAATGATAAACAACAGTTCAGGAACTATCCAAAGTGATGTGATTAACATACAGGATAGCGCTACTGTTATTATAGAAAATGGTGGTAATCTATATACCAATATAACAACATCTACAAATTCTTCAAATGTAAAAATTTTCAATAATAAAACCCAAGACTCAAAAATATACGCTGATGAGAATAAAAATCCTGCAAAACTTATTTTTACAGGTGATACGGCAATAAGAAATCAAGGTGATATTTATTGCAATATTAGTAGTAGCAAACAGCTAAATATTGAAAATACATTAGATGCTAATATTAGATTCATAAAAAATACGGATACAGAAGCATTTGTTTCTACAGGGAATCTTAATATAAACAATCACGGGCTGATGACAGGTGATATGATTATTAAAACTAATAACACCGATCAGCAAAATATAACACTTTTTAACGATAATCTTATTGTTAGTAATTTTGATTTCGAGCAACCATCAGAAAGCCCAACTGAAAAATTTGTTGATTTTTCTAATGAATCTCATAGCAAACTAGCTTTAGTTATTGGCGATATAAAAACTATAGGTTTTCCCATATCTTTAAAAAATAATGGTGGTTTGTTTCTTGCAAAAACCATAGGTAATCAGGCATATAAAAGTGGTATTAGTATATTTAATGAAGAACATGGCTATTGGGGGGTAATAAAATCTGAGAAAATATTTGCTAATGATATTCATAACAAAGACTCTGGATATATAATTGCTAACGATATTTCTTTTAGTACGCTAATTAATGCAAGTAACAGTATATTACATGCGGGAACTATGACATTATGTAAAAAAACAGCTGGCTCAACAAAGGCACAAATAGCAAACTCCTCTTTTATATTTGCTAATAAAATAACAGCAGAAGGTGAATATGGTATAATTACAAATGAATATAATAAAAATCTAGGAAAAATAGTAACATCAAAAATAACAAATATTCAGTTAAACAACCCTCCAAATGCTTTTGTTTTTGTGGCTGATGATTTGGAATTAGTTGATACTTGTGAAACTCATCCAACTAAAAGTCAAATAGCATTAACTAAAAATAGTGGTAATTTAATAGCTGACAATATAATTTTAAAACACAGCATAATTAATGAAGGTAGCATAATTGCTAGTACCATTACTAGTGAAAAACAATTCGATAAAGACCTTGTATCTCTAAAAAATAACTATGAAGTTTTATGTAATACAGTTAAAAACATCTCAATATTAAATGAAGGTATAATTACAATAACAGCTATAAATAAAAGCAATAAAGTAGATCATAATTTTACTAGTAATAAAGTGATTAATAAGTTGATAGTTGACAATAAATTAGACATTAATGCTGATGATACAACTGGTCATTCTGACGATGATAAAAGCTTACAAGTAACTATCGATGCAATAAATAAAGAGGTTATAAATTTACAAGAATTAGAAATACTAGAAGCTCCTGAGACACAACTAAACACTATTACAACAAAAAATTTAGCTTCAATAAAAGCTATAAGTGATTATTTTAATATTTCAGGCACTCCGCAGTTTGCTGGAAATGTTTGTATAAACCTAACTCAAGGTGCTAAATTAATACTAGATAATAACATTGGTGTGGTAAACAATGCTAAATTATACATTAGACAACTAAATAATAAATCTGGCGCTTCTAAATATATTCCTATAGCTAAAGATGCTATCAGCGGAAAACTTATTAATAAAAATGAATTACATTTAATGGCTGGTAGTTATTTAGATAATTATGAAGATAAACCCGGAAGTAAATTAATTATTGAGGTTAATGAAGCTTTAACTAATTTTGCCAAAGATAAAAATAAAGCTTTAGTAAATGTAAAACAACCTACAAATTTAAATCGAGATGCACGAATTATTTTAAACGTTGATAAAACCAAGCAAAACAATTTACCAAAAAATTTAGAAATAAAAGTGTTAACCTCACAACAAATAACCTACAATAAAGACGAACCTATTCCTAAAACACATATAACAATAAAAGAATCAGATAAAGAAAAAAACTTTTTACATATATCTAAGGCTACAATTGAATTAACAGAAGATTATAAGAGAGTATTTTCGCCATCAGATCCAGAAAATAATAAAGTAAATACCAATACTGACTTAACGGAAAATCTGCAATCAACAGATGCCATAGCATACAGTCCTGATCAGACTCCATCAGAAGAATCTAGTTCTGATCAAGTTACATTAGCAGCAGATAGTTCTGATCAGACTCCAGAAAGTGTAAGCCTTATAGTTAATGTAGGAGATCTTAATGACGAGGATGGTAGCGAGGATAATGACAAAGATAATGGCAATGATAATAATGATAACAACAGCACTGATGATAGCAAAAAACACAAAACATCTGTATTAGAAACAGTCACTCACAAGCAAATACAACGATTAATTTCAGCTTATTTATATAAAAATAATTGTAATTTTTGTTGTTCCGATAACCAAAGCTGTTTAACAAGTAACAGTAATTCTATTTGGGCAAAGTATCTTTTTTCAAATTTAACTCAGCTACCTAAAAATAATAATAGTCAATTAGATGCTAAGCTTCAAGCTTTAGTTGTAGGAATAGATTACAAACAAGATAGTTCAACTATAGGTTTTGCTACTGCTATAGCTAATGCAGATAGTACAGTTGATAAGCAACAGCAATATGATTCTAATCTCAATGAATATATGTTGTATTTTAATTATAAAAAATCTGAATATTTTATAAATACACTATATAGTTATGCTACTGGTAAGCATCAATTAAAAGATAGTTTAGATACCAATAAGTATAATTCTTATAATAATAGTTTTCATGTAATTGCTGGCAATTGCTTATATAACTATGGCTTACAGATAAGTCCTAATCTTAGTCTTAAATTTAGTAATATAATCAAAAAACAGCATGAGGTAATAATCGATAACCAAACGTTTGTTGTAGGTTCTGCTGGATATTCTTACATAGAAGCAGGAATCGGTGCAGCAATAGAAAAAGCATGGTGCTATAAAAATATTATTACTAAATTATATGGTCGCTTTATGGCATACCATGATATTAAGAATAGCTCAGGCTACAAATCGAATAGCCGTGAACTTGATTTAGCTATAGATATTAATTATCAACGATTCTCAGTAAATTTAGAGTATATCTATCAATGGGAGCATAAATTTAAAGCAAATAGCATTATAGCTACAGTACAATATACCTTTTAAAAATTGATTGTATCCGTGCTTTAAATCCGATAAAAATCTTGTATTTGTACTAATATCACAACTATTTTATTAGTGATTTTAACTTTAACGTCTTTGTCTTGGGCGGTTTCTGAGTAAAGAAGCAAAATTTTCTCTACACATAGGACATCGAAAATTACTAGAAGCAACTAGCTCTTGGAAACATGAAAGATGTATTTTATGGCTACAAGGTAAAACCTGGCATCCTTTGAAAACAGGTTCTAAACAAATACCGCATTCATCATCTGCAGAATTTTCACGACATGTATGATTGTTTTTATACTCTAGCTTTAAACACATGTTACAAACATCGCAATGAAATAGTGCATCACTATCTATACGGCAAATACCACATTTTTCACAATGTTTAGCTTTAAATTCTGCACCTGTAAGATGCTTGCATATACCGCAGTAATAATCAGAAAATTTGGTTTTACAGTTTATACAAGAATGAGAGGTATTAGCATTAAAATTCTGTTCATAATTGCAAAGTAAACATTTTAATTTTTTAATATCTCGTGCTTTAAATTTGTTTATTTTACAAGGCTTTGGATTTTCTTCAGAATTATGATGTTGATGACAACAGGAATAATCAGCACAGCTACAATCAAATTTAACTAAACAGTTGCGTTTATAAATACCACAAAAGTAGTAGTTATTAGTTTCCGATATATTTGAAATATTTTCTGCTTGGTTACTTTCAATGTTATCGGTGGTTGCATTTATTATTCGGGAATTCTCAATACGTTTTATTTCTGAATCAGTAGGCTGTCTGCATTCAGTTAATAAGTTATCTTCATTTGAAAATGTTGGAATATCAGTAACTACAATTTCAGGTTGATTATTTCCTTGGTAATTAATACAACCACCAAGGTCGACTTGTATAGATGTAAGTTTATAATCTAAAGCTAGCAAATTATTGCTACTACAAGCTCCATCTGTTTCAGTATTAGCTGTTAAATCTAAGGTATAATCAATAAATTCCCATTCAGTAACTAAATTGTTAAGACCTAATAAAGAATTTCTAGCATTAATAAATTTATAAAAGCCACTAAAATCGTTTATTGCTTGATTACAAAACATTAAATTAAGAGTTATTTGCCCAGTTGTTTCATCTAAAGAAACTTTATTTATTACAGCAATTGGCAAGCGTATACCATTAGTATGTTTTTGTGCTATGCATTCAGGAATAAAAAGTACTGTTTTTGCTTGTTCTACAGCTTTAAAGGTTAAATATTGTAATTTAGCAAGTTGCTGTTTAGTGATATTTTGTTGAATATTATTGCAGTCATCTGTTGTTATCAATAAATCATCTATAATGGATACAGCAGATGCAAGAACCCTACCAAAGCCGTTAAATTTACATAACATGTTAAAATTTGTAGGCATAAATAAACCATATGATCCTAATATGGCATTAGAAAGCTGTAATTTTTTTTCTGTACTAAATATGCTAGCTAGATTTTGCTCTGTTGTATACTTATTAAAAGCTCTTAAAAAAAATTCCACTTCTTTATTAATTACTTCTAGGGTTTTAGTTTCACGGTATTTTATAGTTGGGCTAAGGTAGTTCTTATTAAGATATGCATTCATACATAGTATTGCTTTATCACTTAAGTTTGTTGCTCTGTGATCGTATGTTTTCGGTATAAGTGCAAATAACATATTTACATCTTCATATGAAATCTCATTTGAATTGCTAACTTCTTGCTTTTCGATAAGAGTGGTTAACTTATTAGTTTCTAGATAACCATAAGTTTTTATAATATTTGGTGTTACTTTTAAATTAGCTTGATAATCTCTATAAATTATAACTCCAGTAAAATTACAATTATCCTTAGATGTGCTTGATATTTCTTTTGAAATTAAAGCAAATGTTGGGCAAGAAATTACAAATACTAGCCATATTAAGCTTATAATACCTTTTTTCATTGTTAAATCCATAAATTTTATTAGTTATTTAAATACAAAGTTATTCTTTAGCCTAAAGTTATACCTTTTTATATGTCCACTCGACAGTTGAAGATGAGATCTTTTAACAAAGGTTATAAGTTTTTAGCTAAGGTAGTATCTTAGTAGGTTTAGTGTCGATTAAATCAAGAAATACTAACGCTAGATAAAAGCTTAGAAGTACCCTATAGGGCTATTAAAAGTCTATTTAATTATTAAAACTTTTTAAAGCTTAGCATTCGGGGTGCTATTTTTCTTGATTTTAACCATTTTACTTAGCTATGGAACCTAGAATTTTCATCTGCTACTTGTATATAGCAATATTGACATTAGTCTATAAAGCTGAAAGCAATAAGTAAACTTTGTAATAGTAAAAATAGTTAAATACTACGATATAGATTAGATTCAATTATGCAATTATAGTTCCCTATTTATTATTTTTGCTATTCAATAAAGATAATTTAAACCAAATTACGAATTAATATCGTTAGCTTATTCTATAGAAATATCAATATTGTTTAGATTTTCTGGTAGTATTTTGCCTTGAATTAAGCCATCTTACTTAGCCTCGGAGGGCAAGGCTTCTAAGCTTTTATCCTGTGTTAGTATTTCTTGATTTAGTCGACACTAACTAAAAACTTATAATCATTTACTGAAAATCCGCATTTCCAACTGCCACGTGTATAGATATCTTTCATGAACTTTTTATAATTCAATTATGCTAATAGGGAATTATTAATAAAACTTTATTGCAAAAAAGTTATCAAAGTAATAGACAACTTTATTTTTAATAAACCAATATTATAGGGTGTATATGAATATAACAACATTAGTGAATGATAAAAGCATAGAAGCAACTACAAAAATCACAAAGGAAGCGACACAAAACGACTGCAAGTCAAAATTTACTATAGTTAAGCTACCAGTAAACAAAGTAAATTCAAGGTTTACTGAAGTCTTTAGTGAACAAAACCATGATAAATATTCTTGGAATATTGATCTATTATATAATCAAAAAATTAACCCAATGCGTGAAGCCTTAGATGTTATTCAAGATGGTAGTAAATATTCGAACTTTATAAGACAATACACACAAGATTTTAAACAAATCCATGAGACATTAAAGCCATTTATAGAAATTACATCAATTGTTTGTATGGATTACAACAAGAACCCTATTGTTGTTGCAAAATTAGCGGCTACTTTAAATAATAATGATATGCAAAATATTATACAATCTTTTCAAAGGCAATTTAATTATGCAAAGCTCTACTTTGATAATCCATATGTATTACAGTTTATAGAAAAAAATTATGCCAAACCAAAAGATATTATAAAGTTAGCAAAAGCTATTGGATTTTATTCTGTTTTAGATAACAATACTGATAAAGCATTAGTTTTTTGTCAACAGTTATCACGCTTTGTCATAACTAAAAGATGTCTCGTCTCTATACCTGACATTATAAAGATAATTGCTAATCTTGATAACAATAAAGATATTAAACTAGCTCTTACAGAGGATGCAAGCATCAAACTTACCGAGTGCCAAGATCAATTAGATAATAATAAAAAAGATACTAATGATTTAAACAACGATTATTTTAAGTATTTAGATAAACAACAGGATATATCAAAACCTCAGCAAATTCAGGAAATAATCCAACCACTAGATGCTATTAAGGATAGTTGTAGTTGCTCTGCTTTTATGGGGCGATATAAAAAAGATTTGCAACAAGTTAATGAGCTATTAAAACCATTTGTAACCACCGCATTAGATAGTTATAAAAAAAATAAAAAGAAATCCATTATTATTGCAAAAGTAGCAATAGATTTAAAGGATAGCAATATTCAACATATTATAGGATCTTTTCAATCTCAAGTTAATTATATAGAAAGCTGCTTTAATAATCCACAATCAATAGAGATTATAGAAGAAAAATATCACCTAGGAGATATTATAACATTAGTACAAGCTATTGGATTTTATGCTGTTTTATATGATAAGGTTGATCAAGCATTAGTTTTTTGTAAACAGTTATCGCAATTTGTTAGGGAAAAGAGAGAGCTCAGCTCTATACCAGATATTACGAATACAATTTGTGATATAAATAAAAATTTCTACAGTGCTTAATTTATCAAAAAGTGCCGTAAAACCCGTTCCTTTAGGTGCGGGATATAAGGCATAAATATCTTGTTTTTGCACTGTGAAAATAGTACGATACTCACATGAAAATACAAAAGGCATTCAAATTCAGATTAAATACAAAACGTAAGGACACTAGCAAGTTGTTTCAATTTGCTGGTTGCTGTCGTTTTGTCTGGAATAAGTGTCTTGCCTCAAATAAGTTAGCAGTTAAAAACAAGCAAAAAATAGCTTACTATCAAGAAACTTCTTTCTGGCTTACACTGTGGAAGCAATCAGAAGAATACAAATTCTTGAAAGACTGCCATTCTCAACCACTACAACAAAGTTTGAAAAGTTTGGGTAGAGCCTTTAAAGATTGTTTCGATAAAAAACAACCATTAAAGAAGTTTCCACGCTTTAAAAACAAATATAAATCTAGTAGTTTTACGTTTCCTCAAGGTTTCAAGATAAACAATAATCAAGTTTACTTACCAAAACTAGGTTGGTTCAGTTTTAGAAAACATAGGTCTATACAAGGCAATCCAAAGAATGTAACTATATCTTACAAATCTGGACACTGGTATATATCAATTCAAACTGAACAAACAGTTGCTACACCTATACACCAATCAAAAACTATGGTCGGTATTGATGTAGGTATTGCAAACTTTGCTACCTTGTCTACTGGCGAAGTAATTAAACCTTTAAACCAATTTAGAAAACTTGAAAACAAACTAGCTAGAGAACAAAGAACACTAGCTAGAAGAAAAAAACTTTCTAATGGTTGGAAGAACCAAAAAACTAAAATACAACGTCTACATGCTTTTATAGCAAACTCAAAGTCGGACTTTCTGCATAAGGCTTCAACGAATATCAGCAAAAACCACGCTATGATAGTTCTTGAAGACTTGAAAGTTCGTAACTTGAGTAAGTCGGCAAAAGGTACAGCAGATAATCACGGCAAGAATGTTAAAGCCAAATCGGGCTTAAATAAATCTATCTTAGATCAAGGTTGGGGAATGTTTCGGCAAATGCTCGAATACAAACAACGATGGTCTGGTGGCGATGTTCTTGCTATAAACCCACGTAATACTTCAAGAACTTGTTTGTCTTGTAGTCATGTATCAAAAGATAATAGGACTACACAAGCTAAGTTTGAATGTGTATCTTGCGGATATTCTGCCAATGCTGACTATGTAGGTGCTTGTAACATTTTAAGGGTAGGACATACCCAGTTAGCCTGTTGAGATATAGGGTTCGTTAG
>CAKMZJ010000092.1 GCA_929200395.1 Candidatus Gorgonimonas eunicellae
CTGAAACCTAGCATTTTCATCTGCCACGTGTATAGTTACGGATCTTTGCTAATTTTCACGCCAATATCTTTTTTGTATAGTTGCCCCACCCCCTGGAATGATATTATCAAAGCATTCTGTACCAACACATACCCTTATACCATTTTGTCCACGATTTATTATTGAAGGCTCTGGAGCAATAAGAAGCTTAAGTTGTTTTTTTCTATCTTTTTTGCCAAGTGCTGTGTTATCACCACTTAAATTAGAAATAGCTGATCCATTTTCTATATTTAATGCATATAAAGAGCTACTACCTAAATTAGCTTGACAATTAGTTGATGCTAAACTATCAGGTGGGGTATTTGTAGTAAAAGTTAGCACCCCAGCATAGGTTTGTAGTTTACTAAATAATTTTTCACCTGTTTGTTCTAAATTTATATACCAGCCATGTTTACTATTTAAACTATTAACTGCTGCTAATCTTTGTGATGCTGTACCAGATTGAATTAAATTATCTGTAGCATTGTACAAACTTGTTTCTCTAATTACATCACCATTGGCATAAGCATAGTTTGTAGGTTTAGAAAATACATTTGTATCTTTTATTACATAAATCCTATCTTGTGTATAAGTGCTATGTGGGTTAGCCCGAAAACCGCTACCTATTGCAATATTTAAATGTGTGTTTTTAGGTGCTAAAGATACATTAGCAGCTTCAAAAAAACGTCTCGATCCAGATAACGTGTTATCTGCTAATTGGGCTATTAAACTTCCCATAGCAAAACTAGCAGGACCAACATTATTGTTATTGATATCAATTCTAAATACTTGACCGCCAACATCTGTAGCAATAATAAAATCTGTAAAGCCATCTTGATTAATATCTACCAAAGAAAGATTAGATACTATACTATGGTTCATTCCAGAAATTACTAAATTAGTATCATTATTGGCATCGCCAGATGCTTGCCATAGTTTTTCTCCACTAATAGCATCTACCATAAAAATAGCATGTCCCATACTATTTTGCTGAATAATTGTTTGATTATCTGTTTGTTCGTCATAACCACCACCAAAAAAGAAAACTACTTTAGGTGTTCCTTGCCATTTAATCATAGCAGGCATAGCTATAGACCAAGTTTGACCTAATTTAGTAAAATCCCCTAATCCTGTTGTAGTGCCACCTTTAAATAATTTTGTTGTTTGTTGTGCGGCAGTTTTACCACCTCGGATAGTCCAGGCTACGCTAGGATTATTACGATCACTTACATTTAAGGCATAAATATTACGACCACCTCGGCGCATTGGCATTATTAGGAAGATAGCTTCATTTGGAGATACAGCACCACCTGCTGATTGTAAAATATTACCATCACCGTTGGCATCTAATTTTAAGGAAGTCATCGGAGCATCTAAGCCATAAATTTTATTTCCTCCATTATTAGTTGCTGAGAGTTCTCTTAAATTAGGTAGTAGATCACGCGGGATAAATGAGAAGATTGTATTGCCATTTTCAGGGTTAACTGCATGTAAAAAGCCACTATTTGTTGTTAAATATAGTGTTTCATCACCAGTATAGTATTTTACTAATACTGGCTTTGTATGCAAAGGGTCGCCAATAGAATTCCGGTCATCAGATCTATCACCATCACCATCTGATTCATAAATGTCTACACCTCTTGCCCATGAGATTACATTATTTTTTTCAGCTTCATCATTACCACCCCAAACATTTTCTGGTGTTATATTTAATAATGCAGGAATTAAATTAGTATTGGTTTCATGTAGTTTATTTCCTGTATCTGACAGAGCTGTGCCGTTATTTGCATAACTATTATAGCTAGTATCTAAAATATCAGAATAAACCTTACGATCTTTGGAGATATGTTCAGCCATGCCACCAGCTAAAATATTATTGCCGTCAACAGTGGAACTCCAAAAACTATGGGCTGTATCTTTAAAAAAACCTGTAGTTTCATCTATTGCCGGGTTATTATTTTTATCATAAATAATTCCATCTTCACCTATTTTGTAGCATTTAAGGTTTCCGGACCATAAAGATCTTACCTCTGGTTTAAACAATGCAAAATATACTTTTTTATCTTGAGAATGAAAACCAAAAGAATCGGTTGGAATAATTGGAGAAACAAGAAGTGAAGATTTTTTAACCCGCTCTCGAAAGCTTGTCATGGCATTTATTAAATCTTGTGGATTTTCTACAAAATATGCTCCACCGCCTGAATATTTATGTGTGATTTCATTATAATCCCAAATGATATATCTATTATTTAGGGTACTACTATCTAAAGTTCCAGGCATTCTAGTAAGAAATATTTTTATTGTTTGCGTGCCATCTATACTTGTATTTACATCATGTCTTCCTAAAAGCCAACCTATTTTATGTAAAGTACTAGAAACATAACCATTTATTTCATTTGGATAGCTATAATTTGCGGCTAAATTATTAATGTAGGTATCTGCATCACCATAACTATTGTAAGATCGGGTAAATAACATAAGAAAATTATTGTTACAGCCTTCTTTTATAGGAGATATAAATTCATTACCATTAACTGCATTGGTATCACGAATTACAATACGATTATTAAAATGGCTTTTGCCGCCATAGTACTCCCATGCTGTTAATAGCAAATTAGTATCAATTCCTGAACCACTATGAGTAGACATCGAGTTAATATGTGTGATTAATTCATTTCTTGCAGAATCTACTGGTTTAAAATGAGATAATACAACAGGAACAGAACCATTTACACCATCAATATTTTGTACTTCAGTTGAAACAATAGCAATATTGATGTTGTCAACATCATTTAAAAATGTATTTACAGAGCTTTTAGTTGTATCTAAAAAACCTGGAACCTCATTTTGATTCGTAAGGTTAAATAACATCAATACATTAGCACTACCACCATCATAAACAAATAGTTCAGTATCATCTGCTTTACATATTGAATTGATAAACAAAAACGTGCTTAGCAAAAAAACTTGGATAATTTTTTTTTTCATGAGTGAAAGCCAATTTAATCTAAGATGTATGATGTTTTAATTTCGCTTATTAATATTATTACTTGAATTAAATATATGGCTTCAGTTATGAATAGTTCATATTTGTTAAAATAGAGTAAAATAATACGATGCTAGCTATGGCATCAGAGTCTTTTTTGTTATAAAATCGCTATTAATTACATCGAGAAATTTAATACGCATTTATTACTGAAAACCTATATTTTAAAGTAATAAAATGTTTATTGTACAATCATTTAGGTGCACATAATTATGGCTGATTTACCAATCGAAACAACTAATATTAAAGAGCAATTAAAAGCGCTAGATAATAGAAATCAACTTATTAGGGGGTGTCTTTGACTATAACACCAAGAAAGATAAGCTGTTAGAATTAAAAATTGAATTAGAAGATCCAGCTATTTGGAATAATCCTAAAAAAGCCCATAAAAATAATCAAGAAATTATCAAGCTAGAAAAGCTTATTAAATTGTTAGATCAAATAGAAGCTGGAATTCTCGATGCTAATGAATTATTAACTATAGCTATAGAAGAAGCTGATCATTCTATAATAGAAGAAGTTTGTCTGGAACTAGAGAGTATAGATACTAAATTAGCAGGTCTTGAGTTTAAACGTATGTTTTCTGGTGAGCAAGATATAAGTAACGCTTTTTTAGATATTCAATCAGGCTCTGGAGGAACTGAAGCTCAGGATTGGGCTAATATGATGCTACGCATGTATTTAAGATGGGGTGAAGAAAAAGGTTTTAAAACTGAAATTATCGAAGTATCGGCGGGAGATGTTGCTGGCATTAAATCAGCTACGGTTCATTTTATTGGTGAGTATGCTTTTGGATGGTTGCGTACCGAAATAGGAGTACACAGATTAGTAAGAAAGTCGCCATTTGATTCAGGAAATAGACGCCATACTTCTTTTGCTTCTGTTTTTGTATCTCCCGAAATAAATGATGATATCGATATTGAAATTAACCCTTCTGATTTAAGAATTGATACTTACAGATCTAGCGGTGCTGGTGGACAGCATGTAAATACCACGGATTCAGCTGTTCGCATATCTCATAAACCAACAGGTGTTGTTGTTCAGTGTCAAAATCAACGCTCTCAACATCAAAATAAAGATAAAGCAATGCAGCAGTTAAAAGCTAAACTATATGAACTAGAGATGCAAAAGCGCAATAGCGCCAACCAAATACTAGAAGATTCTAAATCTGATATAGGTTGGGGTAGCCAAATACGCTCTTATATACTAGATGATTCTAGGGTAAAAGATTTACGTACTAGCGTAGAAACTCGTAACACCCAAGCTGTATTAGATGGAAAAATAGATTTATTCATCGAAGCAAGCCTCAAGCAAGGTTTATGATTCCTGTCTATTAAAAAAATGGAATTTTAGCGTTGAAACTTAATGTGTGATAAAATAGCATTAATTTTTTATAACATTATGTTCTTTTTATAAAAGAAGTCAATTTAAACAAAGAGTAGATTATGGATACAAAAGATGAAAATACCTTAATTAAATTAAGGAAAGAAAAACTTGCAGATATTAGAGCAGTAAAAACTGCATATCCTAATAAATTTCGTCGTGATATGCTTACTAGCACCATACAAGAAATGTTTGCAGATACAGACAAACAAAGTTTAGAAGAAAAAAACTTTCAAGTAAAAGTAGCAGGTCGTATCATGTTAAATCGTGGAGCATTTTTAGAGCTCCAAGATCGCTCTGGTAGAATACAACTTTATGTTAATAGAAAGGAGTTACCAAAGCAACTATTAATAGAGATTAAGCAATGGGATTTAGGCGATATAATAGGTGTCGCAGGGGTTATTCACAGGTCTAACAAGGGTGATTTATACGTAAGCATGACCCATGCAGAATTACTTACTAAATCGTTAAGACCTCTACCAGAAAAATATAAAGGTTTAACCGATGTAGAGCAATGCTATAGACAAAGATATATCGATTTAATTACCAATAAAAAATCTCAAGAAGTGTTTAAATTACGTTCACAAATAATACAACAAATTAGAGATTATTTTATTCATCAAGATTTTATGGAAGTAGAAACTCCTATGTTACAAACAATAGCAGGAGGAGCAACAGCTAGACCATTTATTACTCATCATAACGCATTAAATATTGATATGTACTTACGTATAGCTCCAGAGCTATACCTTAAAAGATTAGTAGTTGGTGGCTTTGAAAAAGTTTTTGAAATCAATAGAAATTTTCGTAATGAAGGGTTGTCAGTAAAGCATAATCCTGAATTTACTATGATAGAATTTTATCAGGCATATGCAGATTATAACGACATGATGTATCATACAGAAGCTCTATTCAAACAAATAGTAACTAAAATATTTAACTCTACTACTATAACTTATCAAGGTCATGAAATAGATTTTAGTGGTTCTTACTTGCGTATGAATATGTTAGATGCTATCGCCATGTATAATAATGATATTTCAGTAGCTGAGTTATCTGATCTAACTAAAGCACGCGAGTTTGCTAAAACTAAAGGCATTAATGTCAATAATGCTTGGGGTATAGGTAAGGTACAATTAGAAATTTTTGAAGAAACTGTAGAAGATAAATTAATACAGCCAACTTTTATTACCGATTATCCTGCTGAAGTATCGCCATTGTCTAGGGTAAAAGATGATAATCCAGAACTGACAGAAAGATTTGAATTGTTTATCGCTGGTCGTGAAATTGCTAATGGATTTTCTGAGTTAAATGACCCTGAAATTCAAGCCCAAAGATTTAAAGAACAGGTCGCAGCTAAAACAGCAGGTGACGACGAAGCCATGTTATATGATGATGACTATATTAAAGCACTGGAATACGGACTACCTCCTACCGCAGGTGAAGGTATAGGTATCGATCGCTTAGTTATGCTAATGACTGATTCGAGTTCAATTAAAGATGTTCTATTATTTCCACATATGCGTCCAGTAGATTAAATTTAATACCTTCAAGTTGAAGGTGTATATAAAGGCTACAAACTTAGGTATATATTATTAATGAAAGCAATTAAAACAAAAATTTTAGATCCAAGGATTGGTAAAGAGTTTCCTTTACCTCAATGTGCAACAAATGGTTCTGCGGGGTTAGATTTAAGGGTTTGTATTGATGAACCTATTAAACTACAGCCTAATGCAGTTGAGTTATTACCTACAGGAATAGCTGTGCATATGGAAGACACTAATATGGCTGCGGTTATATTACCTAGGTCTGGTCTTGGTCATAAGCATGGTATTGTTATGGGTAATTTGGTAGGTTTAATTGATTCAGATTATCAAGGACAAATCATGGTATCCTGTTGGAACAGGGGTAGTAATGAGTTTGTAATCAATCCTGGAGATCGCATTGCTCAGCTGGTATTTGTACCAATTATACAAGCTAAGCTCGAAGTTGTTGATGATTTTACCGATTCTTCTCGCAATTCAGGTGGTTTTGGTCATACTGGTGTTAAATAGAATCTTAATCTTCACCATGATCTGGTAACTTGTAAATATTTTTATCCCAAGAGATAACCGAGCGATTATGAGGTACTAGCCCATTACCCTTAATACACACATTTTTTAATGTATTATAACTATAAAGTTGTTTTTCGCAATATACGGTATCTCCCTTCTTTAGTTTATCGAAGCTTATGGGGCATTCATTTATTGATTTGTCATATTTTATATCCGAAGGTAGTTCTGTCAAGTCATCATACTCTTTAATGAATATTCTTTCTTTAGTGTTATCCCAAGAGAATATTGAATCAAAAGGTTCATTTCTTTGTTGATGCATTAGCATTATCTGTAAAATAGAAAGTTGTAAGTCTGTTGTCACATAATTATTAAACAATAAATTAGCAACTGCTATAGATTGACAGAAAGAAGTTTTGGTAATTGCGGCTTCTAATTCATAAATTGAGTCAGAAAGTCTATCTTCAGCTTCCTTGTACTTATTGGCCAGTCGGTCTATGTCTTTTCTTGAATTTAAATAAGCTTCGTTATCTATACGTATAGTAATCTTGGGTCTAAATACGCTTAATACTCTATTAAAAGCATTACCAAAGCGGTTAGTTACTCGGCTAATATTTGTAGTATTGTTTGTATTTATAGCTGTATTTATATTCATATTAAAATTCCTTAAAAGTATGGATTGTTGCTTCTGTTATTGTTAAATTAATTCCATTTATACACTTTATAAAACACACAAAATCATGTTGTTGTAAACTTGGTATAATTTAATTTTTTGATTGTTGTGTGTTTAGCATTGTTAGAGACATTTATATTTGTAGTTAGTTCATTTTATTTTTCTAATAATTCACTAAAATTAATATTCCTATTTATTAGTTGAGGGATGGGATATTTACGTTTGCTATTAAGGTTTAACAGGATAGTTTCTGGATCTATTGGTAATTGCTTTATTTTAAACTTATGCTTATTTATTAGGTTAAATATTATTTTAGCTTCTATTATGCACACCTTCAGGTAGAAGGTGTATATCTGGATGCGTATTTAATACTTCTTTAGTTATAAATTTGCAAGTTTTTCAATAGCATATAATGAAACTTTGTAAATTAAAACTAAAATATGTTCCCATACTTATTTGTTAGGGTCGTATAAATCAAGAAATATTAACGCAGAATCAAAGCTTAGAAGTAAGGTTAAATTTTATTACCAAGATATAGCCATAGTTTCTTAAGCAAATCATTACTCATTGTCCTATCGCTATCTTCAAGTGGAATGATTTTTTTCTCTTTACCTTCTAAAAAAATAGATTCATGGGCTATTTTGAGACTAGTTATTGCCTTTGGAGTAGAATTATCTGTTTGTAATGAGATAACATATCTGCCCTCGCAATTAACTTCATCTTTAGTGCGTACTGTTAAACCTTTTTGTTGTAATTTTCCTAATAATCCTTTAGATGGTTTGGTGTAATAAAAGCTTTCTAATTCTGTAACTATTGTATTGCTATGAGTTTTTGCTTTATCAAGATTAATATTATTTGTAGCTAAAAATTCTTTTAATTCTTTTATCGTTGCAGTGGTAGACCCTGTTGTATCTATCCAATTATAATTATCTTTTCTATTCCAAGTATAGACAACACCTGTTTTAGAAATTAACTGCAGTTGAGAATTTGGTCTTGGAGGGGCTTCTGGGTAGAATTTGCCTTTAGTGTTAGATATTTTACTAATCTCGTAATTATTATTAAAAACTAGATTTTTTTGCTGCTCAGAAGATAATATTAAATTAGAATTTTCTTGTTCTTTTATATAACTATAATGTTTATTAGATGAAAATAATCCGCAGCTACTTATTAGTAAGCATAATCCAATAACACATAATAATTTATTCATTATAATCCTCAATTTAATAACAGTTAATCATGGGTGCTATATACATCTTCAAGTAGAAGCTGTATACGTAGCAGATAAAAATGCTAGTTTTCAGCAACTTATTATAAACTTTTAGCTAAAGCTATATTTTACAGGATTAATGTCTATTAAATCAAGAAATACTAACGCTTAATAAAAGCTCAAAATTTTAGAATTTTTAGCAGATTAAAAAGGTTGTACCACTACCATGATAATTATACCGATTAAAAATAACACAGGAACTTCATTAAAAAACCGGTAAAATACATGCGTTTTAGTATTGCTTTTGTTTTTAAAGTGTTTCATATAAATTAAACAGATATGATGATAAATTACAGTAAATACTACTAATAGCAATTTAACATGTAACCAGCCGCTTTTAATATAATGAGGCATTAAGTATAACAAAGCACCACCAGAAATTAATGTTGCTAGCATAGAAGGCATAGCAATACCGTACATTAACTTACGTTCCATTGTAATAAACCTATCATAACCTATATTGTCGTTAGTAGATGCGTGATAAACAAATAATCTGGGTAGATAAAAAATAGCAGCAAACCAACATACGAAAGATAATATATGGAAAGATTTAATCCAGAGTATATACATAATAATAACTTTTAGTTAATTTATTGAAGGGTAACAATTAAAAAATTCATTACTTCGAAGAATGATCTAATATTCTAGGCTGTTATTTCTATTGCTTTAATAGTACAAAGCAATCGTAGATACTTCAACCCTCTGATCTAAAAAGAATAGCTCTTATTCTATCCAATTTATGTACGTCTTTTGTATTTTTATAAGGCTATTGTAATTTTCTTTTTCTTCACTTAATAAAATGAATTTCCCTATGATTTTTATCGTATAATAGACTATAATAAAAAGCAAGTACCTTGAAGATATCAGTTTTATTGTAGTATTTCCTATATGATTATAATGATATAAAATAAGCTAATTTGCTTTACTATAATTTTTTCTTAAATAGTGTTATCAATAATAATAACACCATTATTAGTTTTAATCTCTCTAACTTTAGATTTAACTATTTTCATAAATTACTATTATTAAAAGAGTTATTCAATCATAAATCTGTAAACTGGTCAGAGTCATATGCATTATTTAATAATTCAGTTATGCCAATGGATGTTGTTTTTTCAAAAGAAAAAATTAAGTAATCTGAGTATAAATATAAAAGCTTGTTTATATATTACAAAAGTAGTATAAATTAGTAATATAAATATGCATGGGAATATTAGTATTTTTCTTCAGTTTAAATATACAATATAGGTTATGTTTTTTTGATTGCAT
>CAKMZJ010000093.1 GCA_929200395.1 Candidatus Gorgonimonas eunicellae
TAAAAACATTTACTTTTCCACTAAAATTCTTTATAATACTATAGTTCAAGGAATGAACAGCACCATAAAATAAAGGAATATTTATTGTGATAGAACGGATACCTTCACCAACACCTGCTAGTTTGCATTTTTCTCAACCTGCTAAAAATAAATCAGCTACTTTTAACGGTAGATGCATTATAATTATCAATCCATTCACTTATGGCTGCGGAGATAAATATTTAGCTATTAAATTAAGCCGAATAATTCATTTGCAAAATATTAAAGTAACAATTATAAACATAAACACATTTATGCTTGATGATGAATCTAACAAAGTGGCGGATATTCTTGAATTCTACAACGATATAATATCAAAAAATGATGCTACGCTTGCATCTATAGCACAAACAAATAATAAGGTTGCATTTGTTGTTGCTCCTGCTGATTTACTAAGCCTTGCTCAGGCTGAGCTATTAATCAACTTAATACAAACCACATATAATTATAATAAAACAACACCCCTTTTTATTAATGAAATGGGGATTTTGATGGATGCTCCAGATGAAACTATACAACATACGCTAGGATTTGAAGAAGATGAAATCGGATACTTACCTTTAAGCAAAGAAGCTATAACTCAAATCGAACAAACCCACCGTGCACATACAAGCAACCTTATAGATAGCTTTCAGTTAAGTTTTAACCCAGATCATCTGTATTTTGTAGGATATTTATCTTCTTTTATTAACCCTAGGATAAATGCATTCTTTGTGGATATATTTATTGATAATACTCAAACAGAATATGCGCCAGATAACAACGTATCTCACTATCTAATGTCTTATACCGATTTTACTATGGATATAATAACAGAGCTAGACAAAAAATTTACAGAAGTTATGCTACAATATAAACTTAATTTGTATCACTACAATGAAAATAAGCTTACTTTAATCAATTCTTATAATACAGATAGACAATATAAGCCTGTAGTTAATATTTATTGTGGAGGCATGATTCCACAGGATATTTTTTTTAGCTTTATTAGAGTCGCTACAGATGGCATTATGACAGGAGATCATTCGTTATCTGAGTATATCTCTATTAAGAAATCTTTTCCGCATTATCAACAGCAACCCTTCAAAGCAGCTATGGTTGAATCTATCTTATATAAGGCTAAACAAATTGGTGGCAAACCTTTAACAGAGTATCTTTCAACTAAAATACTCGGATTTAACGGCGAAAATGCCCCTATGGAATTCAACATATTAAAGAATGATTTATTAGATGAAATAAATGAAACTGATGTAAAACAAAAATTTGAACAAGCCTTAGTTGCAAAAAATGCAGAACCTGTGTTAATTGATCTATTTAATAATTTAGTAGCAAGTGTATAATTTAACCTGAGCCAAAATAAGTTAAAACTTCAGGAATGCGCTATCTATGAATATTCAACATTTAAGACAAGATTATAAATCTACGCCTTTATCTATAACAACAATGGCACAAGATCCGCTAGATGAATTTAATAAATGGTTTGAATCTATAAAAGATAGCTGCATAGAGCCAAATGCTATGAGTTTAGCTACGGTTTCTGTTGATAATATTCCTGCGGTACGCACAGTTTTATTAAAAGAAGTAACGAAAACAGGCTTTATTTTTTATACCAATTACAACAGCAATAAAGCTAAAGATATAGCTTCTAACCCTAATGTTGCTATTAGCTTTAATTGGCTAAATGCTACCAAACAAATATGCATCCAAGGCAAAGCAGTAAAAATACCTAGTAAAGCATCAGATGCATATTTTAAGTCTCGCCCCAGATCTAGCCAAATAGGAGCTTGGGCATCGGATCAAAGCAGCATTATTACTGACAGAAAATTTCTAGAAGATAAATTTAACTACTTTGAGGGTAAATTTCAGGGCAAAGACATTCCCAGACCAGATTTTTGGGGTGGCTACTGTGTAACTCCCATTAGAATTGAGTTTTGGCAAGGATGTAGTAGTAGACTGCATGATCGCTTTGTATACCTATTTGAAAACAACAACTGGAATATCTCTCGGTTATCGCCCTAATCATGCTAATAGCAAGTAATTCGTGGATTTTTTAAGATAAACCCCAAAACTACAATGCAATTGGAGGATTTAAACAAAATTACCTTTTTCATTAAAATAGCTAGCAAAATATAAAAAAAAATGGTACAATAGTACATCTATGCTGATTTATACATAGATTATTTAATGCATATTCATTTGTTGTTTGTAAAAGGAGTTTACATTATGATGCATGATTCAACAGTTATAAATCCTAGGCCAAACCTTGCAATATCGTCGTCATCCTCAGAACTCTCTCAAGAGACAGCTAATGGGGTAGCTTTTGGCAGAAACGTATGTTCTAATAGCAACTCTAACTCGTCTGCTACAGTTCAATCTCCTTTTGTGTTAAATACTAGTAACTTTCAGCAAACAAATACCAAAACCTCTGATACTACAAGCATTGAAGATGTTTCTGATAATTATTTAGAATCTCCAGAAATGGAAGAAATGATCAGAAAAACAATAAAAGATCAATTACAGAACACACTAGCAGGACAGAATTTTACGAGAATAAAGAGTTTAAATCTTCGTAAGGAAGATGATATACACCAAGAAGCTATAGACCAAGTAAAAAGCTCTTGTGATGATGTTATAGCAAACAAAAACAATGAAATCTCTAATAGACAACTACACAGAAGAATAGCAAAAGGGATTTCTATAGTTGCTGCTATTATTGCTATTGCTACTGTATTATTTATCATATTAACACAACCTACTATGTTAATATTTATCGCCTCGATGATAATTCTAACTGTAGCTATTAAGTCTTGTTTAGTGAGTGTATTATACAATATAGCTGTAAGTTCAGATACAGATAAAGACAACTGCCATGCCTTTATTGCTCGCATGCTACAAGATATGGAGTTTAAAAACCTTGAAGATAAACAACCAAAAGCACTAAATACTTTAAACAGTATAATAACTTATTATTTAAATGGTTCTACACCTATTAAGCTAGAACCTTTTACAAAACTTAGTTCATTAAATAGAACAGACATCGATAAACAAGCTCAAAATAAAAACGCACAGGAAAATACCAGAAAAGTACTAGCAAACTTCATAGAAGTACTAGAAACTTCAGCTGACGCCAACCATAGAGCAGCAAAAAATATCACACCTGAGTTTATACAGGCCTTAAAAGAAGATATAGCTACTTACACTGAGACATTAACTGCAAACTATGTAATGGATCTGGCAAATTTACCATTAAGAAAATCTGAAGAAAAGCTACAATTAAATGGTGAGGTTCCAACACATTCATAGACTCCTTAGTAATTTACATGCTGTTTGTGATTACAGTCTACTATTGTTGCAAAAAAGCCACAACTAGTAGGGCTTGAAACAGCAATTTTGCCTGTTGAACATCTAATAATAAATAGTATTTCCCACTTAGTTGTGCAAACACTAGTGAGAAATACTATATTTTAATATAACTAGATGATCATATTTTAAAATCAGCAGCAAAAGGAGTTTAATATGGGCATAAAAACCTCCAGCACCACAAACAAACAGATATCAAAGCCTTATAACCCTTCAGTAATTAACCAGCAACAACAAAATCTTCCCTCAGCAATAACACAACCTTATATTATTAGATCAAGATATAATCATAGAAATCAATTTCAACTTGCTACTACCGATATAGCATCACGCAAAATAAACACAATTAACCTTACAAGAGAAGAATTACAAACTTCTTATGAACTTATAACTAAATTAATTACAACAACAAATAAAATTATCCAAAAAGTTAAAACCCAGAATTTTAATGCTGATGATTTATCTTGGATAAGCAATAAATTAATAGCAACTACTGCGAAGTATGATAATAAAAAATATTTTTTTGCTAATGACTTTATCAAAGATATTGTCGATTATTGTAATATCATTAAACATGATGATAACTCTAAACATAAATTAATTGATTTTTTAACAACCTCTAAGAGTAATTTAGCTTCTTTTTTACAACAGCATGAAAAACATAATATTACTACAAAATCAACGCCTTTTTTTTTAAAAATTGCAAATAGTGTTATACATTTTTTTAGCTCATATACTAAAAAAAATATGCTGTTTAAAGCAATAGCCAATAAAGATAACAGTAAAATAGAAGATTTACTCAAAGATATAGATATCAACATAGTTAAAAACGGGGAAACTTTATTAATGTGTGCGTTATCTCATAATAATATAGAGGTAGTAGATACACTAATTAAAGCTGGTATTGATATTAATGCCTATTACCCTAATGGCAATACTGTTTTAATGGAAGCTATGGGTAGATATAAATACGAGATTGCAAACAAATTAATTACTTATGGTGCTGACCTTAATATAGTAAACTCTCAGGGTAACTCAGCTTTGATGCTAGCTATAGCTTGCAACCGACCAGATATTGTTAAAAATTTAATTGCACATGATGCAGATGTTAACCTAGTAGATTCACAAAAAAATTCAGCTCTAATGATAGCTTTATCTTATAACCAATTAGATACTGCCAAGTTATTAATTGAAAGCAATGCTAATGTTGAGCTAGAAAACAAAGATAAAATTACCGCTTTAATTCTAGCCCAAAAAAAAGGCTATGTAGATATCAGTAAAATGCTAATTGATGCACAAAACGCTGCTCAACTTAAACGTGACAAAACGAAAGATCTTTCTCTTGCATCTGCTAAAAATAAGATGAAAGAAGCAATTCTTTATCATGATAACGCCAAAGTAAAAAACTTATTTGAAAATATCAATCCTCTTGCATATGGTGCATCTTTATTAAGGTATGCGTTACTTTATAACAATATAGAAGTATTGGATACACTAGTTGAAGTTGGTGTTGATATTAACGTTAGCTGCTACCCTAATGGCAACACTATTTTAATGCAAGCTATAGCTGAAGGCAACGATAGGTTTGTAAACAAATTAATTAGTTGTGATGCTGATATTGATATAGTAAACCCTCAAGGCAACTCGGCTTTAATGTTAGCTATACTTCACGACCAACTAGATATTGCTAATAATTTAATTGCACATAATGCAAATATTGATACAGTAAACTCTCGGGGTAAATCAGCCCTAATGCTAGCTGTAACTTATCATTTCTACGATATGGCTAAAAGTTTAATTGCACATGATGCAGATATTAATCTTGTAGATTTACAAAAAAACTCAGCACTAATGCTAGCTTTATCTTATAACCAATTAGATATTGCCAAACTATTAATTGAACATAATGCTAGTGTTCATGTAGAAAATATTTATAAAGAGACCCCTTTAACTATAGCTGCAACAAAAGATTTTGACGAGATTGTAAAAATACTAGTTGATACAGGCAAGACTACTCGCCTTAATAGTGCTAATTCCCTATTAGGAAAAAAAACAACCGCAGACAAGAGCATTAAAAGCAAGACAAATCGCCCTCCTATAAAAAATACCCCTTTAATGACAGCTATTAAAACTCATGCAAGTTTAGAATATGTAGAATTCTGTGTGGAACAGGGTATTGGTACTATCAATGCGCAAGATCAAGACGGCAATACTGCTCTAATGATAGCATTAAAATCAAATCGTGAAGATGTAGCAGATCTCTTAATTGGGCACGGTGCTAATACTAAATTAGTTAACAAAAAAAACGAGCTTGCTTTAACTATAGCATTAAAAAATCGTTACTTCGATATCATAAATCGTATCCCTAAAGGATAATAGACTACATGTTAAACCTTATTCCTACTTGTAATTGATCTGATTTATAGCCAATTGCGGTCGAACGACTATAGTTAACTTCAAAAATAAAATTATGGTAGTTTAAATAAACCCCAGCTTCAAGCTCGATATATCTTTTCATTCCTAGCTTAGCTAGCGTATTGTACTTATATTCTGCAAACATGGCAGTGTGTGGAACCTCAGGATTTTTTAATTCAAAGATTCCAGTAATTCCTAAACTTGGATATATTTTAGCTCGCTTGTAATCAAAGCGTTTGCTCAGTTTAACGCCTAAAATACCATCTATACGCATAAAGTTGGTTTTAGCATGGGTTTCGATTAGCGAAGCATCGGTATTTTCTAATTTGTATGCCCCTAAATTAATATAATCAAGCTGAATACCTATTTTAGGATCGATATCAAACTTCTGAATATTCAAATTTGCACCTAATATTAAATTAGCCGCTAAATTTTTAGAGTTTAGTGTACCAGTAAGTGCTGCCTCTTTTTCCATTCTGCTGTTGTCGTGTTTTGCTTTAGAAGCAATAACCATCGCATCTAGATAAACTCGACTCCATAAGTAAGAACCATATAAACCTGTAGCATAACTATGACCACTTAGTTGTTGAGTTCTAGTATAAGATAAATTAGTTTTAGTATAACTAGTTAACAAGCCTATATAAGCTCTGTCGTTAAATATTTTAGAGTCTACACCAATAACTATACCTCTAAGTTTGGCTGATGATGCTAGCATTGATTTTAAGTGATCTTCTTTAGCGTTATACTGATTATAAGCAGCTTCTATCCAAAAATTATATTTACGCTTTTTATTCCAATAAATAACTTCACGACGTTTTTTTCTTTGATGCTCTAGCCGTTGCTTAACTCGAGATAAAGTAAGAGTATCTGCATGTTGTAATGAAAAGGCAATACTGTTGATATCATCAGGACGCAATTCTGTAATATATTTCTTAAATTCTATAGGATCTTGCAAGTTAATCATGTCAAATACCTTACCATAGGTATCTGACAATTTTTTAGTAGGAGGATTTGGCAAAGCTAGAGCATCTGCTAAGGTGGCGTCAACTGCAGAAAAACCATCTTCTAATTTAGTATAAACTTCAGATACTGGTTTAATTCTTATATCACAGAGTAATAATGATGACACACCTGGATAATTTTTAATATTACTAACTTCAACTAAATTATTGATAGATTTTATACTAGTCTTATCTGCATCTATATCTGTAGTAGTTTGCAATACTGGCACATCTGTTAATAGTCCTGTAACTTTTAAACCACCTGCTGTTGCATCTATTTCGATGGTTCCCTCATTACTATAAGTACCAATTACATCTAATAAAATTGCATTGCGTTGTTTTGCCTGATACAACACTAATTGTAAGGTGCCATCATTCTCTAAATCCTTTACCGTAGAACCTTCAAAAATTCTTGTAGTAGCACCTGCATTATTAGTTATATTTACATAATTGGTAGATGACTGTTTTCTAATTCTATCTGTAATATTTATATAGCCGTTGTCTTTGTTAGTTATTTTTATGCTATTTTCAGTTAAATCTAAACTGTTTATATTACAAGTGCCGCTGTTTGTTAATTCTTCTGATTGTAAAACATCAAGATTTAATTCTGCATCTTCACCTGTGTTTTCTATGGTCTTTACTCGAATTAACCCCGATGTTATTTGTTTGGTATTATTAAGCGTTGCCCCTAAATTAAAAGGACTGACAGGTTCATCTTCAATAATATCACCAATCATAGTTCCATTGTTGGTTATATTAACTGTTGTTGCATCAATCTCTTTGTTGATTCCAATAGCTATTTGTTGCTTTTCGCCTTTACCCTCAATTAAACCATCATTAACTATATTTACATTAGCTTGTTCAATTTGAATTACTGGAATACTAGATGCCTCTTTAATGGCGCCATATAGCTCAGCGTTTTTTTCTAAGTTAATGTTGATAGCTCCTTGAGTAGGAGCTGATGTTACAGCAGAATTAGCAGAAACAGGAGAACTAGTTTCTTCAGGATTATCTCCTACTAAAATCACATGATATTGCGTTGGTGTTCTATCTTCGGTATTAGTAGATATCAAAGTGGTGTTAACATTAGCATTAAATGGCCCATCTCCCTTGATAGTTAATATTGCTGGATTATCAGCATGATCAATCGTATAGACTGTTTCGCCTTCTTTAAACAAGCAACTAGTAAAAACTTTATTTTTTTCTTCTTTACCCTGCTCATCTTTTTCATGCCTTAACTTAGCTATAGTGCTAGTAATTACTTGATTTTTTATAGTAATACCAGCATCTTCTTTAGTTAATTTTAATTCGTTAGAAGTTGCAATAAGCGGTAACAGTAATAACAATACAGCTAAATAATAGTTGCGTCGTAGCATCATTGTGATAAATATCCATATAAATATTATTTGCTAATAATAATTAACATACACAATAGACACTAGCAATACAAACAACAATAGACTTTTATTGTAAAAACATTTTTAGCTAAGTTAATAAGTTAACGATACTTTAACTTAATAATCTAATTACATAACAGGCTAATTATGGATATATTACTTGCTGAAGATGCCGATGATCAACGCTTAGTTATAGCTACTTCGTTACGTAATCAGGGCTATAATGTTATTGAAGCTAATGATGGCGCTGAAGCTGTAGAATTAATCAAAACTAATAATAAAATTAGAATTATTCTTAGTGATTGGATGATGCCTAAAATAGATGGCATTGAATTATGCGACTACATACGCAACAAAATTTCTGGAAGATATATTTATTTTATTATTTTATCTGGCAGAACCGACCAACAAGCTATAGTAGAAGGAATGAACCATGGCGCTGATGATTTTTTATATAAACCGATAAATTTTGACGAACTAAAAGCTAGAATTCATGCGGCTGATAGAATTATCTCATTAAAAAAACGTTTAGAAAAAAAAATACATATAATAGAATCTGATTTAAAAGCAGCAGCAAACACCCAATTACAAATGATATCAAAACCAGCAAAGCTACATAATGTTGAGTTAACTTGGTTTTTTAAACCTAGCATGTATTTAGGTGGCGATATGCTTGGTTACCACGTATTAAATGATGATTTTATTTGTTTTTATCAGCTTGATGTTTCTGGCCATGGTATACCGTCATCGTTATTTTCGGTAACCTTAAATAATGTGTTGTCTGGATTTCAAAGCAATACCGACTTATTAATGGATCAACATAATCAACCACCATTTTCTACCCCTAAGCCCCCTAACGAAGTATTAAAAATTTTAAATACTCGGTTTCAATCAACTACTATTGATATGCTATATTTTACTATGGTTTATGGTTTTATTAATACTAAAACTGGTATGATGTGTTTATCGCATGCGGGGCATCCGCACCCTATTGCTATTTCTCATCAGCAAAATCATACTAAAATTATTCCGGGTAATGGTATTCCGATTGGTATTTCGGTAAAAGCTGAATATGAAAATACAACCTTAATGCTACAACCTAAAGATAAACTATTTATTTATTCCGATGGTTTACCAGATTGCAACAATGCTAATAATATTCAAGATCATTTTGGTAACGAGAGGTTAATAAACTTACTAACTAACACCGGAAAACTAGATATACATCAGCTAAAAAATAAAATAGAACAAGAAATTATGTCTTGGCATGGTGATAAACCTTTTAACGACGACGTTACTTTTTTAATACTAGCTTTTGCACCGTAAACCATCGTTTTTTAAGGGCGGTGACACAAGGTGGTGACATGCTCCCCTCCCTAAAGGAAGGGGCTTCCTAATTCA
>CAKMZJ010000094.1 GCA_929200395.1 Candidatus Gorgonimonas eunicellae
ATTATTAATACCTCAAAATAACTGTTTCGATCAAGTAGCTAATCTATTTTTATACATAAGTAATAATATAGAACCGAATCATCGTAGTGCAGAAGGCTTTTATGAATGTATAAATAAAAATACTATAGAAGACTTTTATATATGGATAACCCAACATAAAAATGATATTTGTTTATATAAACTAATAAATTGCTCTTATACTCCTAGTAATTTATCTACTTATTATTCTCAGCAAAAATCAGATAGAGCAAATTATAAATATCAACCAGGAGGTGTTAATCATCAAACTATCCATTCTACTAACTCTAAAATAACATTTAAGATGGTTGAACAAAATAACATACTAATGCAAGACTTATTAACCAGATCTTTACAAAAACCAGGAATAAAACTTATTGAAGTTGATAGCATTGATAGTAAAAATAAAATCACGTATAAATATGTAGGAATTATAAATGACAATAAAAATTATTATCTAGTTTTACCAGTTGAGTTAAATAATGAAATCACTAAATCACCTGCAACATATAGAGAACTAATTTACAATAGCATATTTAATAATCATACTGATTATCCGGAAACTTGTACATTAGTTATTAAGTATGATGCTATAAATAAAATACAATCAATAATGGGGTATCTGTTTTCATACCTAGATTCTAACCATCATACTTGTGTTTACGATGTAACCCTGAATAACAACCAGTTATATCAACAAGCAAAATAATGTAATTGTTGCAATACTGTCGATAAGGATGTCGCTTTAAACTAGCTAAAAATAGGGTCACAAAATTAATAGCACTTTTCATCTAACTTAATAATGACACGAAATAATAAACACCCCCATAATTTTTTTGCATATCAATGCTATAATATGTAATATTAAAAAACATCTTCTTAACTTATAGGTATTTTTTTAACAATGTTAGCAAGGCATGAGAAACAAGTTAACTTCTAAAAATAAACTTCACTATTTTTTTGTTTTTATAATGCTTTATAAAGAGTTTTTATGTTTCATTTTTATTTACATAGTAGTGTTTTACTATCTATTTTATTATTTTGTAATATTGTTTTTATTGAAAGTTATGCTGATGATTTACCAACGGAAAATAAACCATTTGCTTTAATAACTTATGCTAAAAAAAATAAGTTATCAAAAATTATAACATTAACAAAAAATCCTAACTTTAACGTTAATTTACAAAATGAAGAAGGCTTTACAGCATTAATGATTGCTGCCTTTGTAGGAAATATTAATGTAATAAAAAAACTAATAGAATTTTCTGATATCAATGTTAACTTACAAACTAAAGAAGGTGCAACAGCATTAAGTTATGCTGTACAAGCGAAACAAATAAAAATTATCAGAGAATTAGTAAAAATTCCTAATATTAATGCTAATCTACAAAATAAATTAGGTGTGACTGCACTGATGAAAGCTGCAGCTCTGGGATATGTAAAAATAATTAAAGAACTAGTTAAGCTCCCTATTAATGCTAATTTACAAACTAGTAAACCTTGCTTTACAGCTCTAATGTACGCAGCAAAAGAAGGAAAAACAAATGCTATTAAAGAGTTAATAAAAATACCTAATATTAATATTAATTTACAAAATGATCAAGGATTTACAGCATTAATGTACGCTGTGAAAATGGGATATGTCAAAATAATCAAAGAATTAAGAAAAGATCCTAACATTGATATTAATTTGCAAGATAACGATGGTTTTACAGCTTTAATATATGCTATCCAAAAAAATAAAATGCAGATACTCGAAGAGCTAATGCTATTTCCTAATATTAATGCTGATTTGCAAAGTAATAATGGTTTTACAGCATTAATATATGCCGCACAACAAGGCAAAAGAAGAGCAATTAAAAAATTACTAATGTTACTTAATATTAATGCTAATTTGCAAGATTATTCTGGATATACTGCATTAATGCATGCTACTGAAGAAGGTAAAATAGGAGCAATTAAAGAGCTAGCTAAACATTATTATGTTGATATAAAAATAAAAGATGATTTTGGTTTAACAGCTATAAGCTTAGCGCCAAATCAGAAAACCAGAAAAGCTTTAAAAAAAGCTTTTCTGCGATGAAAAAGAGCTCATTATTTGATGATTGTTTACATCTATTCCAAGATGTAATTTTCTCAAAGTTATTCGTTTGCCTATACCATGTTACCTTACTTTCCATCCCTTTAACCAAAAACGCTTTCTTCTGTTAATCTGCTAGATTAAAAACAAAGTTATTTATCATATATTAAGAATTGTATTTAAGTCAATTACATTAATTTGTGAGTATCTTTATGAATCAGGTAAAAACAAATCTTCTATAGATTGTATTCTATTTACGCACGCTGGAGGTAATAAATCATATTCTTTGATATATTGTTTAATAGATGCTAAATTAATATTTGATTGCTTATTTATCTTTTGTAATAAATTATAAGCGGCTTTTATTGATGTAACCTCTTTTAGTTTGAGAGGATTATCAAGTATATTTTTAATTTCCTCCCTATTTTCAATAGATTTAAGCGGTTCGATAAGATTTTTAAAAAAACTACTATTTAAAATTACATCAGTATCGCATTGTTTAGCACCTAAACCAATTAATATTTTTAGCATATTAATATTATTATATTTAATTGCCATTATCAATGCTAGTTGTGATCTATCTATGACAGGATAGTAACTTGTAACTTTTTCCTTTCCAATAAGGTGATCTTCATTACCATAAAATTTAATATTTACACCATGTACAATAATAGCCAAAGCACTATCGTTACATTTTCGTTCAATGCAGCAATTAAGCAAATTACGATCTGGATTAATATCTTCTACCCATTCTGTAGTTCCATTTCTAAGCACTATGCTTCTTAGCCGTAAAGAACTAAAACACGCAACTGTACCTGCATATTTATCTTTAGTAACTAAAAAGTCATTAAATGTTTTATTCTTTACTATATACTCTAAACATTTTTTCATTAATCCATAATCATTTATATTCTTTGCTATATCACTAAAAAATGAGTTGTTATTTGCAAAAAATAATTCACTATTTAATTCTAGCACCATCATAATAAGATCTATATTTTTATACTGTATAGCACTAGATAATATTGATGAAGCTATTGCTTTTTTTACAGTTTTATTTACTTCGTTATTATTATTTATATTTTCATATAACAATTTAATTTCATCTTGGCAATTATTTTCTATTTTAGCGACTACAGTTTTTCTTAACATTGAGTATGAAAAATCATGGATTCCATTCTCAAGCGTATTCACAAATATAGGTATCAATTCAAGAATATTCATATTTTTATTTATATAAACTTGAGCTAATGATACCATAATATCTTGTATATTATTTGCTTGCTTATAATTAGGCTTTGGTGTTTTTTTAATGGCTGCTAGATATTCTTGTACTAAAAGCTGAATAAAATTACTATAATTATGCCGTCGCTGCTTTAGATCTGCTAGCTCAATTAATTGTTTAGCTATATTAAAATTTTTTTTCTCTACAGCATATTCAATAGGCGACATATGATGATCCATTGTTTTAGGGCCTTGATTATAAGCGCTGTAATATGGATTTAATTTAGTAACAACAGTAATTTTAGTTAACAGCCACTCTTTATATTGATTATAATCATAAGTTTCTTGTATTCTTGTTAATTCCTTTGTAACATAATCTATAGCATTACTTTCACATAAGTTATTGAAATATGCAAAAGATAAGTTATTTTTTATTTCAGCTATAGAGCGATTACTGATTAGCGTATCTATGGCTTCTATACTACTATTAGTAGTGGTAATATCTTGATTGTGAGTAACGTTATTTTGTTGAATTTCTTGTTTATAAAAAAACTGTGATATAGTTTCAATTAAATTATTCATTAAATGCAAAATATTACCTTTTGTTATAATTCAAATAAAAATATTTATTAACATGTTAATAAATTATACTACTAATATAGTAGCATTTTATTGATTCTGAATATAACTATTATTTTTATTTATTGCTAAAATATAATTATTACTATTTTATAGGATTGTGTATACACTTTCTATATTGAAGTATTTATCTTTCATAGTAGCTAGAATAATATCGTTATCATTTTTTAACCTATAATTAAATCAGCAATTTTATTAACTGCAACAAGAAAAATTCTCTTATTATTTTTTAATTGCTAGATTAAAAACAAATTTATTTATCATATATTATGAATTGTATTTAAATCCATGAATTAATTTGTAATAACTCTCATATGAGGTAATAAAAACAAATCTTCTATAGATTTTATTCTATTTAAATCTATTATAGAAAATAAATCATGTTCTTTTATATATTGCTTAATAGATGCTAAATTAATATTTGATTGATAATTTATATCTTTTAATAAATTATATGCAAATTTTATTGATTGCTTTTCTCGCTCTGGAAGAGGATTATCTAATATATTGATAATTTCTTTTCTTTTATCATCAGATGCAAGGGGATCAATATTGCTTGTTAAGTTATATGTAGAGCATTGTTTAGCACCTAAACCAATTAATATTTTTAGCATATTAATATTATTATATTTAATTGCCATTATCAATGCTAGTTGTGATCTATCTATGACAGGATAGTAACTTGTAACTTTTTCCTTTCCAATAAGGTGATCTTCATTACCATAAAATTTAATATTTACACCATGTACAATAATAGCCAAAGCACTATCGTTACATTTTCGTTCAATGCAGCAATTAAGCAAATTACGATCTGGATTAATATCTTCTACCCATTCTGTAGTTCCATTTCTAAGCACTATGCTTCTTAGCCGTAAAGAACTAAAACACGCAACTGTACCTGCATATTTATCTTTAGTAACTAAAAAGTCATTAAATGTTTTATTCTTTACTATATACTCTAAACATTTTTTCATTAATCCATAATCATTTATATTCTTTGCTATATCACTAAAAAATGAGTTGTTATTTGCAAAAAATAATTCACTATTTAATTCTAGCACCATCATAATAAGATCTATATTTTTATACTGTATAGCACTAGATAATATTGATGAAGCTATTGCTTTTTTTACAGTTTTATTTACTTCGTTATTATTATTTATATTTTCATATAACAATTTAATTTCATCTTGGCAATTATTTTCTATTTTAGCGACTACAGTTTTTCTTAACATTGAGTATGAAAAATCATGGATTCCATTCTCAAGCGTATTCACAAATATAGGTATCAATTCAAGAATATTCATATTTTTATTTATATAAACTTGAGCTAATGATACCATAATATCTTGTATATTATTTGCTTGCTTATAATTAGGCTTTGGTGTTTTTTTAATGGCTGCTAGATATTCTTGTACTAAAAGCTGAATAAAATTACTATAATTATGCCGTCGCTGCTTTAGATCTGCTAGCTCAATTAATTGTTTAGCTATATTAAAATTTTTTTTCTCTACAGCATATTCAATAGGCGACATATGATGATCTATTGTTTTAGGGCGTCGATTATAAACGCTGTAATATGGATTTAATTTAGTAACAACAGTAATTTCAGTTAACAGCCACTCTTTATATTGATTATAATCATAAGTTTCTTGTACTTTTGCTAATTCTTTTGCAACATATTCTATGTCATTACTTTCACATAAGTGATTGAAATATGCAAAAGATAAGTTATTTTTTATTTCAGTTATAGAGCGATTACCGGTTACCCTGTCTACGGTTCTGGTATTACTATCATTATCACTATTCGTAATAATAATATATTGCTTGTTAGGAGCATTGTTTTGTTGAGTTTCTTGTTTATAAAAATATTGAGGTGAAGCCTCAATTAAATTACTTATATGATCCAAAATATTACCTTTTGTTATAATTTTAAATAAAAATATTTTTTAATATGTTAATATATTATACTACTAATATAGTAGTATTTTATTGGTTTTTAATATAACTATTTTTTTTATTAGCAACTAAAATATAATTATTACTATTTTATAGGATTGTGTATACACTTCTATATTGAAGTATTTATCTTTCATAGCAGCTAGAATAATATCGTTATCATTTTTTAACCTGTAATTAAATCAGCAATTTTATTAACTGCAACAAGAAAAATTCTCTTATTATTTTTTAATTGCTAGATTAAAAACAAATTTATTTATTATATATTATGAATTGTATTTAAGTCAATTACATTAATTTATGAATATCTTTACGCATCAGGTAAAAACAAATCTTCTATAGATTGTATTCTATTTACGCACGCTGGAGGTAATAAATCATATTCTTTGATATATTGTTTAATAGATGCTAAATTAATATTTGATTGCTTATTTATCTTTTGTAATAAATTATAAGCGGCTTTTATTGATGTAACCTCTTTTAGTTTGAGAGGATTATCAAGTATATTTTTAATTTCTTCCCTATTCTCAATAGATTTAAGTGGTTCGATAAGACTTTTTAAAACACTACTATTTAAAATTACATCAGTATCGCATTGTTTAGCATTTAAACCAACTAGTATTTTTAGCATATTAATATTATTAGATTTAATAGCCATTATTAGTGCTAATTGTGATGGATAGTAATTTTGAACTTCGTGATTTCTATTAGAGTCATTTTCATTACCATTAAATTTAATATTTACACCATGTACAATAATAGCTAAAGCACTCTCATTATATTTATGTATAATACAAAAATTAAGCAAATCTATACAAGGACTGTAATAATCTCCCTTCCCAAAATCGGTTATGTTTTCTAGTTTCAATGATGAGCATCCATACATACTAGCTATAAATTTATAAGTAAATGTTTTTACTAGATATTCTAAACATTTTTTCATTACCCCGTAATCATTTATTTTACGTATCATATTCTTTATAAGATAGCTGTTATTCGCAAAAAATAATTCACTATTTGATTCTAACATTATAAGAAGTAGATCTGTAACTTGATAGTTTAAAGCTATATAAAAAATTGATTCAAAAATTTCGTTTTTTTGAGTTTTATATATTTTGTTATTATTACTTATGTTTTCATAGAACAATTTGATTTCATCTTGGCAATTATTTTCTATTTTAGCGATTAAAGCTTCATATAATGCTAGATAGAAAATATTATGTTTGTCATATCTAAACGCATTCACGAATATAGGCATCAATTCAAGAATATTTATATTGTTATTTATATATACTTTAACTAATGATTCCATAATACATTTTATATCGTATACTTTCCTATAATTAGATTTTTGCACCTCTTCAATGGCTACTTGATATTCTTGCAATAAAAGATGAATAAAATTACTAGAATCATGCTGTTGCTGCTTTAGATCCGCTATATTAATTAATTGTGTAGCTAGATTAAAATTTTTTTCCTCTACAGCATATTGAATAGGAGACATGGAAATGTCTATTGTTTCGCTATCATCATCATAATTATCATAATCATCACCATAATACCTATCAACATAATTACTATTATATAGATTGACGACTTTAGTAACAACTGTAATTTTAGTTAAAATCCATTCTTTATATTGGTTGTAATCATACGTTTGTTGTATTTTTGTTAATTCTTTTGCGACATGTTCTATGTCATTGCTTTCACATAATTTCTTGAAATATGCGAAAGATAAGTTACTTCTTATTGCGGTTGTAGAACGATTACTAATTGACGTATCTACGGTTTTGGTTTTACTATTAGTAATATATTGATTGTTAGCAACAACATTGTTTTGTTGGTACAAATCTTGAAATGTAACTTCAGCTGAATTACTTATATGATGCAAAATATCACCTTTTATTATAACTTAAAGTAAAAATACTTTTTGATGTTAATAGCTACTATCACTAAAGTAGTAGTATATTATTAATATAACTAATTTTTTAATCAGCTACTAAATATAATTTTCTTGTTTTGTGTAACTAGTTTAAATATCTTGTTTTATGTTAGCTATATTAGCTATAGGCATATCATTATATAGAAAGTATTTGACATGAAATAATTTTATAAGTTCAGTATTAAATATACTTACTTAAAAAGTTAAAAATATAAATTTGCTAAACGAAAAATAACATAAGTGGTGTTAAGATATCATCTTTACCTAAAATACATTTATTATAAATTTTTAAATGCTAGATTAAAAACAAATTTATTTATAATATATTATGAATTGTATTTAAATCCATGAATTAATTTGTAATAAGGTAGTGACTCAAAAATGTTGATGTATTATATTGGAATTTCCTATCCACATTTCAAGAAATAATATAATGGCTGAATTAACAATAAAATGTCCATCATGTAGCAAACAAAAAGTTGCAAAATATGGCTTTAGTTTTAAAAGAAAGCAAAGGTATATTTGCAGAAATAATCTTTGCAAAAAAAATACATTTATATTGGATTACAGTAATAAAGGGTGGTTACCAGAAGTTAAGCATAAGATACTTCAAATGGCGATAAATGGTAGCGGTATAAGGGATACTGTAAGAGTTCTTGGGGTTGGTATGAATACTGTTATTAAGCAGTTAAAAAAAAATAAGCAAACATCTAAACGACGTTAATTTTAAATATCTTTATGAAAAGAAACAAAACAATGACCGTATAACTGTTGATTTAATTAAGGTAGAATGTGATAAAATGTAGAGTTTTATAGAAAAAAAAGTAAACAACGATGGTTGTGGCATGCAATAGACCACGAAACCCACACCGTTTTAGCTTATCATTTTGGATCAAGAAAATATGATGTTTTTAAGGCTTAAAAACAAATTTAAGCCTTTTTGATATTGATATATTTTATACAGATGATTGGGGTGCTTACAAAAAATATTTACCTGAAACAAAGCATATTATTGGTAAAAGTAAGACTCAGGATATTGAAAGATTACATTTAACCTTTAGAACTAGAATAAAAAGGTTGTGTAGAAAGACAATATGTTTTTCTAAGTTAAAAGAACTACATGATGCCGTGATAAGGTTATTTATTAATGTAACAGAATTTAGAAATAGCATTAAAAGCTCACAACAGTTTAGAAGAACTACCTGTAATAACTCTCATATGAGGTAATAAAAACAAATCTTCTATAGATTTTACTCTACTTAAATCTATTATAGAAAATAAATCATGTTCTTTTATATATTGCTTAATAGATGCTAAATTAATATTTGATTGATAATTTATATCTTTTAATAAATTATATGCAAATTTTATTGATTGCTTTTCTCGCTCTGGAAGAGGATTATCTAATATATTGATAATTTCTTTTCTTTTATCATCAGATGCAAGGGGATCAATATTTCTTGTTAAGTCATCTGTAGAGCATTGCTTAGCATCTAAACCAATTAATATTTTTAGCATATTAATATTATTAAATTTAATTGCCATTATCAGTGCTAGTTGTGATCTATCTATAACAGGATAGTAACTTGTAACTTTTTCCTTTCCAATAAGGTGATCTTCATTACCAT